>JAKAJS010000151.1 GCA_021813685.1 Deltaproteobacteria bacterium
GCTGGACAAATCTCGCCCGGGCGGGAACCGTAAGTACAAAGAGGCATCTCCACCACAAAAACCCGAAACTCGCAAGGACGCGAAAGGACAGGAATTTCTCTTAAGTTAACGGCATTGAGTCAGACACAATGCCAAGAACACAATGCCAAAAGACATAGTCAGACACAATGCCACCAATGCCATAACACAATGCCATTAACTGAGTTCACGTCACGGCCGTCCCCGCTCGGGACGGTTCTTCTGCCAAGCGCCCTGCCTAACGCGATTTTGATAACGGACATTCTCACGTAGGGCGGGGCGAGTGAGATGCTTGGCCTGATGACGGGCCCCGTCTTGGGGAAGAACGCAGCCCGGGCGATGCATGATTTTCGAAACCGCCATGTCTGCAAAATAGTGCTCCCGATTCTTTCAACTTAAGTTTTCATTGGGCGGGAACGACTATATGAAGAGAGGGCAACGCAGAGGTACGCCGACAACAAATCGGTGCTTGATGAAAAGGCTCGGAACGCTCTTTTCTCTTAGCACGCGACGGGGAGAACCTTTTAAGAATGAAAATCAAGTTGCATGAATTGCCTAAAATGGCATCCTGCCGGTTCAACTATGAGAACTCTGCCTTGAGGGCGCGGGAATATCCGCCACTCTATATCAGACTGGATAATGGAGAACTCGAAATAGTCCCTTCTTCTCCGTACATGCCGGTAGGATGGACCGATCAGCCGCCATTCCATACGAAATGGGATGGCAAAGAAGACGTTATAGCGATCATGTTCGAGGGTAGGGATTTTAATCAAATCTGGAGCCATTATTTGAATTCAGTGAATGCCCCGACACCGACTTTGCATGACCAGACCCCAATAACCGAGCTTCTTCTGGAGTCTCCGACAAAGTGAACGATTCTGTCGCTTTGTTCATCGGCCTGGGTATCGGCCTGGGTAGGACCGAATGCCGTTAACGGGTCGCGCGGGGTTCGCGCGGGTTCGTACCAAGCGAACTGCTTGACTTTACGGGCGAATCACGGTTTAAGGAACCGTTTTCGAGCCTCAGAACTGCCAATTTGCCATAGAACTTGAAGGGCCGAGAGCGGGGTGAAGGGAGCAGACACCATATTCCGGGCCATGTGCGGCACATATCCATCGTTGCCACAAGAGAGAGTGCCTGCTGAAGTTCGCCGGAGATCGCCAAGCGTGGCTCAACTGGCTTTTCGAAGCCAGGAAGCGTTTCCGCGAGACTTTGGCGCCATTATCAAGGCGATCGGAGCAAGTTGAAAAGCCTTGCCCCGGCGGAAATCAGTTTTCATCTTAAAGATGCATCCCGCCGGAAGCCTCGATTCTCTGTGCGTTTACCCACCGGCTATCCTCTGAAAGAAGAGAAGCGATCAGAGGGCCGATATCCTCCGCCCTGCCAATTCGTCCGAGCAGCGTCTGCTCACCGATGGCTTTTCTCTGTTCGTCCGTTCTTGCGCCGCCAAAATCAGTATCCAAAGCTCCGGGAGCCACGCAGTTCGCACGGATTTTGCGCTCGGCAAACTCCCTCGCCACATACTTTGTGAATACTTCTATGGCTCCCTTCACGGCGGCATAAACGGCCACACCCGAGCCATGCGTAAAACACGGGGTCAGCCCTTGAAACAGGAATTTGCAGGCGCCCGGCGGGAATCCTGCATGGCAAAAGCTTTCCTTTGGGTTCGTCCGAGCCGGCACCGATCAGCCCGATCACCGTCTGACCTATTTTGCCCTCCCTGATTTTAACATCCATCGCACACCCGACCGTTTTATGGAATCGAAGATCGGGCGATCAAATTCGCCGAAGGCCGCCAGCCATAGATTAGGCCACCGTGCGTCCTTAGCCTCGATCATCGGGGCCCCCTGGGGAAGACCCCGGACTCAAAGCGCAGGCTTCCCCGACTGTTTACCCTTCATTGCTTCCTATTGCTCCGCCAGTTCCGGGACGTATTCATCTTCATATTTTTCGATCAACACAGCAACAATTTCCATTAGAGACGCCAAGGGATGTTTCTCATCCTGGCCGACTTCGTCAACCAGGTTATCCAGAAAACTTACCAAGGTCTTATAATCCCGCTCTGTGTGCGGAACAAAAAGGATATCCGAGATAGAAGGCCATAACTTGGCGGCCTTTTGCATTTCCGAGGCAAGCATGGCTACTCCTTCCATTTACTTTTGTTGTATTCTTCGTGCGTCAGCACAGCCCGAATATAAACTTTTCTTCGGTTATAATGAATGGCTGCAATCAGCCTGACCTTATTGCCTCCCACGTTGAAAATCGTCAGCTTGCCCACTTGGTCGGCCTCCGGAAAGATTTCTCGCAAGTCGGCAAAAGAATCGAAGTTTCGTGACTTGAGGAGATGATACCAACGATGGAGAGCAGATCTGGACTCAGGATGCGCTTCGGCAAAATCGTTGAGTCGTTTCCGTGTGATGACGTGCATTGCCGTTATCCGGGAATATTCATCTCCGAGGTAGTCCAAACGGGCACCCTCGGGATAAGACCACTCGGGTTTTACCCCAGGACGGCGCTCTCAACCAGTTGCAATCAAAGGATACACGCATCAATCGTCGACGTCAATTGACAGGTCCCAATCACCGTGAAGCCATCGATGAATGTCCTCGCTCTGGAGAACCAATCTGCTGTCACCTCCTCCTTGCCCGGCTGGCCGAGCATGGAGTGTATTACCTCACTTGACGCCTGTACCATTTCCTTGCCTCATTTCAGCCAAGTATGCACTCTCCACGCCGGCGAGTCCTCTTGCCTTGGCAGAGGTTTTTTCTGAATTCTCATAAAGAGTCCTGGCGGCTCCCAGCTTTGAGGCGTCTGTTCGTGATCGTCCGCCCGATTTTCCCCGCGCTTTGGCGGAAGCGCGTGCGGCTGCCGCTCACTCAGTCTGAAGCTCCCGCTCCACCCGGTGAATGGTCACCATCATCGTACGCGCGGGGGGCGTGCCAAGTGAACTGCCTGACTTTACTAGTGAATCACGGTTTAAGCAGGCGTTTCATCTTAGAGATGCATTCCGCCGGAGGCCTCGATTCTCTGTGCATTTACCCACCGGCTATCCTCTGAAAGAAGAGCGGCGATCAGGGGGCCGATATCCTCCGCCGTTCCAATTCGCCCGAGCAGTGTCTGCTCACCGATGGCTTTTCTTTGTTCGTCCGTTCTTGCGCCGCCAAAATCGGTATCCAAAGCTCCAGGAGCTACGCAGTTCGCACGGATTTTGCGCTCGGCAAACTCCCTCGCCACATACTTTGTGAATACTTCTATGGCTCCCTTCACGGCGGCATAAACGGCCACACCCGAGCCATGCGTGAAACGGGTAAGGCCCGAGGAAATAAAGATGACGTGGCCGCCATCGGCCATCAGGGGCAGTAAGCGCTGGGTGAGAAAGAATACGCCCTTAAAATGCACCTGGACCAACATATCGAATTCTTCCTCGGTAACATCCTTGATCAAGGAATGCTGTGCGGTCCCCGCATTGTTGACGAGATAATCAAACGTCTTTCGGCTCCATTGCTTGTCGAGAATCCGGGAAACCTGCGTTGCGAAATCTTCGAACGATTTGACGTTTCTAACGTCGAGTTTGAGGGCTGCGGCTTGTCCGCCCTCTTCCCTGATCCCGGAGACAACAGCCTCGGCCTCTTCGGGATGGTTGTTATAGGTGAGGATGATTCCAACACCGCGCCGGGCCAGATTCTGCGCCGTGTTCTTGCCGATACCGCGTCCCCCGCCGGTTATAATCGCGATTTTCATGAAATTCTCCTTCCGCATCCCCCACTGCTCAGGCCCCTGGCCTGAGGTTCCGTAAAGTAGAATCGGCCGTCACTCATAAAATTAAGGGGTGGGGGTCCATACCTTCAAGGGCTTTTCCAAAACACATTGCCCTGGACAGGTTGGCGCAGTTCGTCAGTTTCCTGCGCGCAGTCGTCCGGCATCAAGGGGGCCCGCGACTCGTATTCTTCCCCGGTGAAAAGTCCGCTGCCTCCCAGATATTTCTCTTCATAGGCAACGCCCCACTCGCGCATGCTTATCAGGATGGGAATGAGGCTGCAGCCAAGGGTGGTGAGAGAATATTCCACTTTGGGAGGCACCTGTTTGTAGACTTCCCGGTGAACGAGGCCGTCTTGCTCCAGCTCCCGCAATTGCCGGCTGAGCATCCTTTCGGTCACCTCCGGAATACCGCGCCTGAGGTCGCTAAAGCGCATGATTTCCTCTCTCGCCAGCTGATAGAGAATGATGGGCTTCCATTTACCTCCCACCACCTGGAGCGTCAGTTCGAAAAAACAGCGATATTTCTTCCCCCCGATTTCCTTGGTCTTGCACGGTTTCATTCGCCCACCCTTTCCATACTAACCTCTGTGTAAGTACCATACATTCAGATCAGTACTTGTCGCTTTCGCCAGATGTGGTAGATTCTGTGCCCGTTGTCTCGACTCTGTCAAGAAATTTAGGGGAGGAATCAACTGTGAAAGCTATCGCGATCAATGGGAGCCCGAGAAAGGGCGGAAACACCGAAACGTTGCTCCAAAAGGTATTGGAACCCCTCAAGGCGGGCGGATGGGAAACCTCGCTCCTCCAGATAGGAGGCAAGAACATCCGCGGGTGCGTCGCCTGCTACAAGTGCTTCGAAAACAAGGACAGGCAGTGTTCCATCAAAAATGACATCTTTAACGACTGTATCAAGGAAATTCTCGATGCCGACGCCATTATTCTGGGGTCTCCCACCTACTTCACCGACGTGAGCGCGGAGATGAAGGCGCTCCTCGACAGGACAGGCCTGGTCTCCCTGGCCAACGGCAGGGCCTTGTGCGGCAAAATCGGCGCCGCCGTGGTTGCGGTGAGAAGGGGAGGAGGCATACACGTGTTCGACACCATAAATCATATGTTCCTCATGTCGGGGATGATCGTCCCGGGCTCCACCTATTGGAACATCGGGTATGGATTGGACAGGGGGGAGGCTCAAAACGACGAGGAAGGCCTATACAACATGGTCAATCTCGGAGAGGCCATTGCGTGGCTCGGAAAAGCGGTCAAGCCGCACCTTTCCGAATATCCGGCAAACACGGCGGGGAAAAAGGCTTAGGAGGCTTTATGAAGGCAATCGGAATAAACGGCAGCCCGAGGAAAACGTGGAACACCGCCATGCTGCTCGAAAAGGCCCTGGAAGGCGCCCGATCCAAGGGTGCGGATACGAAACTGGTGCACCTTTACGGCTTGTCGTACAAAGGCTGCATCAGCTGTTTTGCCTGTAAGGAAGTGGGCGGAAAGAGCTACGGCCGTTGTGCCGCAAAAGACGAGCTCAGTCCGCTGCTCGAAGAAATCAGCCGGGCGGATGTTCTCATTATCGGCTCGCCCATCTACTTCCGCACGGAAACCGGTGAGACGCGCTCGTTTTTGGAACGGCTGCTGTTTCCGTATCTCACCTACACCCCGGGCTATCAGCCCATCTTTCCCGGGAAACTCCAAACGGGCCTTATCTACACCATGAACGTCAAAGAGCAGGACCTGCCCGCCTACGGCCAGGACAGCTCCACCGCCGCTTCCCGGGGTACCATGACCCGGATTTTCGGAAACTGCGAGATGCTGCTGAGCACGGACACGCTACAGTTCCCGGATTATTCGAAATACCTGTGCACCGCTTTCGATCCGGCCGCCAAGGCCGACCGCCGGCGGGAGGTCTTCCCGAAAGACTGCGAGAAAGCCTTCGAATTGGGGGCCAGGCTTGTAGCGGCGGCCATGGAGAAGTAGCGGTCACTACAAAATCCCGTGGGGCGCGGGGGGCATGGCTCCCCGCGCTTGCGTTTGCGCGTCCGGGACGTTATGGATTTTTCTTTTTTCCCGCCGCTCCTTCAAGACCGTCCAGAAGAGTTTGATTCCCCCCGGGAATGGTCATTGGAAAGACGGAGTCAACAGTCGTATAGTCGTAATACCCGACGCGCGCCAAAGGCCGGATGCGGGGGACGTCAATGCGTCCGTCCGGGCCGATCACTTCGTCTTTGATGTGGACGCGAACCACCCGCCCTATAATGACGTCCACCGTTCCCATAGCGCCGTTGCCGGGCAAGCGGAGGGTCTGATAATAGACACACTCAAACTGGATGGGAGATTCGGCGACCCTGGATGGTTTTACGACGATCGAGGGAGCTTTGGTGACACCTGCCAGTTCGAACTCATCCACCTCCGGGGCGACTTCCGAAGCAGACCGGTTAACCGCCTCGCGCAAATCGTAAGTGGCCATGTTGTAGACGAACTCTCCGGTCTGCTCGATGTTGTTAACCGTATCTTTGCGCAGACCTCTCGTGGTCTGATTTGCCGAAAACATCACATAAGGCGGGTCGAAGGTGAGGTTTTGAAACTGACTGTAGGGCGCCAGATTATGCACGCCGTCTCGGTCAAGGGTTGAGATCCAGGCGATGGGCCGAGGCAAAACACAGGACTTGAAAGGGCTTTGAGCCAGCCCATGATCGTTTTTCAACGGATCGTAATTCATATGTCCTCCAATTTTTTTGCGGCTCACGGTGTGCCCGCCGGCTGTTAGCGCGCCGCGCCTCTGCAGCGCGCAACCTGTCTGCGGCGACACGCCGCCGCCGCCTCATTCGACGGCGGGTTGAAGGCTTACTCGCCATTTGGTGCCTTCGGGGGAGTCTTCGAGCTGGATGCGCTTTTCCTCGAGTTCTTTTCTGATCCGGTCGGCTTCGGCGAAGTTTTTTTCAAGCCTGGCCTTGTGGCGCAGCTCTATAAGGGTGTTCAGGTCCTCTTCGCTCATGCCGGTGGTCTTGAGTTTGAGCGTTCTTTGGCGCTCGAAGAAGGCTCGGGGCTCGAGCATGAGAAGACCCATCAGCCGGCAATGCGCGCGCATCGCCTCGGCCGAGAGGGCGGCAAGGCGCGCCGCGGGGCCTTTCAGGTTTTTCCTGCCGAAGGTATCGAGAAAGCGCTGCAGGTTTCTCTGGAGGGCAAAAATATAGCCGACGGCCTGGGCGGTGTTGAAATCGTTGTTCATAGATTCGGCAAAAAGGGCCGGGAGCGTGGTCATTTTTTCATGGAGCTCGGCGTCCTGTTTTTTCAGGACATCTTCCGAAAAATCGGTCTGTCCCTCTTTGGCCGATTTTTCCAGGGCGGCCTCCAGGGTGGAATAGAGGCGCTCGAGCCCACGTTCGGCTTCGCCTACGGTTTCATCGGAAAAATCGACCGGGCTCCTGTAGTGCTTGCTTATGACGAAAAGCCGCAGCGATTCCGGATGTACGGATTCGAGCACGTCGCGAATCGTGATGAAATTCCCGAGCGACTTGGACATTTTTTCATTGTCGATATTAACGAACCCGTTGTGGACCCAGTAGCGGGCAAAGGGCGCGCCGAAGGCCGCCTGGGACTGTGCGATTTCGTTTTCGTGATGCGGAAAGACCAGGTCTTTTCCGCCCCCATGGAGATCGAAGGTGATCCCGAGGTATTTTGTGGCCATGGCCGAGCACTCGATGTGCCAGCCGGGTCTGCCGGGACCCCAGGGACTTTCCCAGGACGGCTCCCCGGGCTTGCTGCCTTTCCAGAGGACAAAATCCATCGGGTTGCGCTTGTTTTCATCGACTTCGACCCGCGCGCCCGCCACCATGTCCTCGAGGTCCCGTCCGGAAAGCATGCCGTAGCCGGAAAATCCTTCGACGCTGAAATAGACGTCGGTTCCCGCCTTGTACGCCACGCCCTTTTCCACAAGCCTTCCGACGATGTCGAGCATTTCCGGAATGTGGTCGGTTGCAAGCGGCTCAAGGGTCGGGGGCAAAAGCCCCAGGGCATCCATGTCCTCGTGAAAGGTTTGGATATACCGGTTGGCGATCGTGCGGTAATCGACCCCTTCGGCCGCCGCGCGCCGCAGGATTTTGTCATCGATGTCCGTAAAGTTGCGCACGTAGGAAACCTGATAGCCAAGGCTCCTCAGGAAGCGGTATATCACATCGAAGACAATGGCTGAGCGCGCGTGTCCGATATGACACAAATCGTAGACGGTGATTCCGCACACATACATTTTGACTCTGCCGGGTTCCAGGGGGAGAAACTCCTCCTTTTTGCCCGTGAGAGTATTATAGATCTGCAACGCCATTGTCTCTCCCAAAAAGATAGTGACAGTGAGGAGTGAGCAGTGAACGGAAAAAACCCTTCGCTCCTCGCTCATCACCGATCACTGTTCACTCATCACTGTTCACTGCTCACTGATCCCTGTGCTCGGTCTCTTCGACCAGCGCGACGGCATAGGCCGCTATTCCTTCCTCACGGCCCGCAAAACCGAGGGTTTCGGTCGTTTTGGCCTTCACATTGACACACCCGGGATCCAGTCCCAGATGTCCGGAGATCGTTTCGACCATACGCGGGATGAAAGGAAGGAGCCTGGGTCTTTGGGCCACGATGGTCGAGTCGATGTTTTTCACCCTGAAGCCTCGGGCCGCGAGGAGTTCCGAGGTTTGCACAAGAAGGACCAGGCTCGACACATCTTTAAACTGCGGGTCGGTATCCGGAAAATGGAGGCCGATGTCCCCCAGGGCAGCGGCCCCGATCATGGCGTCGCACACGGCGTGCAGAAGCACATCGGCATCCGAGTGGCCCAGAAGCCCCCGATCATATTCGATTTCGACTCCGCCCAGAATAAGAGGCCTGCCCGCAACCAGCTTGTGCACGTCATAGCCAAAGCCTACCCGCATCACCTTCTCCCCTGTCGATTCTCCGAAAGGTACCATTCAGCCCACTGCAGATCCCCGGGCGAAGTAATTTTGATATTGGTGCGCTCGCCGCACACGATGGAGACGGGCGAACCCATGCGTTCGACAAAAGAGGCGTCATCGGTGCCGGTCCACCCTTCGGAAACGGCCCTGCTGTATGCCTCCGTCACGACCCGCCGGTGGAAGACCTGGGGCGTTTGTACGAGCCAGACCTCATCTCGTTGCAAAGTACGGCGCACAAGACCGTCCCGGGCAAGCTTTACCGTATCGGTTGCAGGAATGGCTGCAATGCACGCCCCGGTGGTCCTGGCACCTTCGCAGACCGCCCGGATGAGCCCCGGAGAGGCGAAGGGGCGCACGGCATCATGAATCAAAACCCACTCGCACGTCGCGGGCAGCATCCCGAGCCCGTTATGGACCGAGTCGCTTCGCTCCCGGCCGCCTTCTGCGACACAAACCTCGGGCAGGCTGGACTCCTTCCCGCAGCGCCACTGCGAGGCCAGTTCCCGAACCTTTTCCACATAGTCCCGGGCAACGGTCAAAAGGATCATCGAAAGAGAGGGCAGAGTGGCGAGCGCGCTTAAGGTATGGGCCAATATGGGTCTTCCGGCCAGTTCCAGGTATTGCTTGGGGACATCCCCCCCCATTCTGACGCCGCTTCCGGCTGCTGGCACAATTGCGCACGTTTCATTCATCATCGGAGACAACCGGCATGGGATAGAAAAAAAGACCCGGAGCAGGGCATAAGCCGGGTTCTGTTCCCCGAGCGCCTTGCGAAGGCGGCCGGGGCATGATCATTCCTCTAGCCCCGCCGTTACCGGCGGGATCAAGCAACCAACCCGAGAGCTTCGGACGGGCAGCCCTCAAACGCTCTCCTATTCGGTCTTGCTCCAGGTGGGGTTTGCCTGGCTCCCGATGTCACCACCGGGACCGGTGAGCTCTTACCTCGCCGTTTCACCCTTACCCCTCGCAGGAAGCGCGAGAGGCGGTCTGCTTTCTGTTGCGCTTTCCTCCTCGTCGCCGAGACTGGGAGTTACCCAGCACCTTGCCCTGTGGAGCCCGGACTTTCCTCCGACCGGTCGAGCCGGCCGGCGATCATCCGCCCTACTCCGGGATCACTTTATAGTATCAGATTTGCCGCGTTATGCCAAACGATCCGGCCTTTTTCTGCGCTCGATCGGTGATTTCATTGAGAGTCTTCTCCAGTTCGACCCGGTAGTTTTCGAGGTCGAGAGAGGAAGAATTTCTTTCCACTTGTATCACAGGCCCAAAAGAGACGACCACCCTGGAAAAAGGCATCGGGAGCACCGTTTTGTCCCAGGTCGAAAACCGCCGGCACCTATCGGCGGCAATGCTGACCGGAATGATGGGGGAACCCGAATAGAGAGCCAGAAGAAGGAGCCCTTTTTGGGCGATCTGCGCCGGCCCCTGGGACCCGTCTGCGACAAAGCCGCCCCCCGGACTGTTCTTAAAGGCCGAAATGATGCCTTTGAGCGCGGCCACCCCGCCCTTTCCCGGCGAACCGCGAAAAGGATAGAACCCGAGGTGCCTCGCCATTTGGGCGGCCAGTTCGCCGTCCCGGCTGCGGCTGATTATGGTGAGATAGCCCTGGTCACGAAAATAGTAAAGTATGGTCGGGTAGGAAAAATGCCAAAAGGCTGCGATTTTCGGCGCCGCGATTTCCTGAGAGGCTAAAAAATGTTCCTCCCCCAAGGTCTCGATCCTGCACGTTCGGTGAAGGAGCCTGAGAGCGCCGGCGGCAAGCCGAGACAAAACCGGGGCAACGCGCGCAATATTGCGGCGCTTCTTCAATTTCTCGTGTATAGTTGCAGATTCGGAAAACATGTTGCCAATTCTACTTCGCAGGGCAAGTATTCAAAGCCAATGAAACGGGCTAATATAGCACTTATTGGATTTCGCGCAACCGGCAAGAGCACGGTGGGGGAAATTCTCGCCCGCACGCTTGGCCGAAGCTTCATCGATATGGATCGGTTCCTCGTCCGGGAGGCGGGCTGCGACATAGCGGCCTGGGTCGCGAGGAACGGATGGGATTCTTTCCGAAGGGCCGAATCGGGGCTTCTGGAGATCCTTCGCCTGCGGGAAGGTCTTGTCGTGGCGAGCGGGGGCGGAATCGTTCTCGACCCGCAAAACCGCGAGGCGCTCCGGAAGGATTTTTTCACCGTCTGGCTCAAAGCAACGCCCCGGACGATTTCCACAAGACTCCACTCGGACCCGGATTCGCCTCTGACCCGCCCCGCCCTTTCCAGCCTCCCCCCCGGGGAGGAGATCGAAAAAGTTCTCTCCGAGCGCGACCCTCTCTACGCGCAGGTCGCAGATATCGTCATCGACACTGAAGGAAAACCGCCTGCCTCGATCGCCGAACAAATCGCGGCCCTGCAATAATCAAAAATTTACCTGCCCGATCCCTTTGAGCCCCAGGATCTGGCGGGCTTCGTCGGGTGTTGCCGGGCTGATTCCCAGTTCCTCTGCAATGCGGGCGATCTTTGCCACCTGCTCGGCGTTGCTTTTGGCCTTGCGCCCCTTTTCCAGGTAGAGATTATCTTCGAGCCCCACGCGCACGTTTCCCCCGAGAAGAAGCGCCTGCGTACAGATGGGAAACTGGGCCCGGCCGGCCACACAGACGGAAAATTCGAAGTCGCCGATGAGCTTTTTCGCGTATTCGACAAGAAACAGCAGGTTTTCGCAGCTCGGCGTTATCCCGCCCAGCACCCCCATCACGAACTGGATATAGACGGGCTTGGATACATAGCCCGATTGAATGAGAAACGCGATATTGTTGATCATGCCCGAATCGTAGACCTCGAACTCGGGCTTTGTGCCGTTTTCGGCAAATACCGCGCAATATTCCCGCATGGACTTGAACGTGTTTGCGAAGATGAAATCTTCCGTCATACCCAGGTATTGTTTTTCCCAGTCGAACTTCCATTCCTTGTATCGCGGGACGATGGGAAAGAGCGCGAAGTTGATGGAACCGGCGTTAAACGAGGCGAGTTCGGGCCTGTAGAGCGCGACGGGGGCGACCCGCTGCTCGACGCTCATCCCCAGGCCGCCGCCGGTCGTTATGCACACGACCATGTCGCATCGGCTCTTGATGCCCGTGATGATTTCCTTCATGACGCTCACATCGGGAACCGGCATCCCGGTCTGAGGGTCGCGTGCGTGAATATGGCAAACGGCTGCTCCTGCCTCGTAGGACCTCACGGCCTCCTCGATGATCTGAGCGGGGGTAACGGGAAGGTGATCCGACATGGTCGGAGTGTGGATCGCACCGGTTATTGCCGCCGTAATGACAACTTTTTCTTTCATGGTCTATCTCCTTCCCCTTCAGCGTTATTCTTCGATAATAGCCACGGGCCGACACCAGGCCGCGCTCGCACGCTTAATTTTGACAGGAAAGCAGCTCACCGTAAATCCCGTGGATTTTCCGACCGAAGACAGATTGGCCATCTTTTCCATGTGGCAATACCCGATGTCGATTCCCGCAAAATGAGCCTCCCAGATGACCTTCGCGTTCCCCGTCTCCTGAAATTCCCTGGCGATAAACGGCAGGGGGCGATCCCAGCTCCAGGCGTCGATACCTACCACCTTCACCCCTTTTTCCGTAAGATAGAGCGTGCTCTCGCGGGTCATGCCCGCTCCTTTGACCAGATACTCGGGCCGGCCCCAGAAGGCATCGGCCCCTGTTTGAATCAAAACGATATCCAGCGGTTTTATTTCATACCGGATGCGGGCGAGCTCGGCCCGGAGGTCCTCGACGGTGATGGGCTCCCCATCCGCCTTGTAGCGAAAATCGAGTATGACCCCGTCGCCAAAGCACCATTCGAGGGGCACCTCGTCTATGGTAAGAGATGAGGCGCCTTTATCCATGGTGGGGTGATAATGATACGGGGCATCCAGGTGCGTGCCGCTGTGCGTTGTGAGGGTGAGAAATTCCAGTGCCCATCCGAGGCCTCCGGGAAGATCCTCGTTGGTCGCCCCGGGGAAGAATTCCTTCATCTGTTCGGCCCCCGCCGCATGATCCACATAGTCAATCCGGGGTATCATCATGGGGGGATCGCTGGGAACGTCGGGTTCAATAGTGATGCTCAGATCGACATAACGCCTGGGGCTCATGGATAAAATCCTCCCTTTTGAAGAAGAAAGGTCAAAAGAGCGGGGGAAGGTTTCCCCCGCGCCCCCCCGGAATCGGCGTCTCGCCGCCGCCGGTATCGAGGACCAGTTGCGCCACTCTCTCGGATATGCCGGACGAGTCGAGCTTTTGGCGGACCCGACGCAGTTCGAGCCGTTGTGTCTCCAGGAGAACCGGATTTTGAAGAAGCGTCAGCGCCGATTCAGCCAGAAGCTCCGCCGTAGGCTCCTTTCGCGCGAATTCGGGCACGATTTCCCGGTTTGCTATCAGGTTGGGCAGCGCGACGAAATTAACGGTGGCAAGAGATTCCGCGATGAACCGGGTGACCCGTGAGACCTTGTAGAAAGCGACCATGGGTGTTTCGAGCATGGCGGCTTCCAGGGTAACCGTGCCGGTCTTGGTGAGAATCAGGTCGCAGGCCCTCACGGCGTTGTAGGTATCGTTAGTCACAATCCGCACCGGAATCGACCATGAGGCCGCCCTCGCTTCGAGTTCCCGCGCATCGATGGAGGATGCTACCGGGATCAGGAATCCGGCGTGCGGCAGGGTATTGCGGATAAACCGGGCCGCCTCCATGAGCATCCCCAGGAAGCGTTCGACCTCTTTTCGCCTGCTGCCGGGCAAAAGCCCGACGAGGGGACCGTCGAAAGGGTGATAGAGCGCATCGCACCGGGCCTTGTCCGGCAGATTCTTCATCGAATCGGCCAGGGGGTGGCCGACGTAGTGTACCTCGATTCCGTGCGAGGCATAGAAATCTTTTTCAAAAGGCAGAATGACCGCCATCCCGTCAACGAGCCTTCTGATTTTTTTTACGCGATACTCCCGCCACGCCCAGATCTGCGGGCTTATGTAGTAGAAGACCTTTGCGCCGATCTTTTTGGCAAATCGGGCAAGCAAAAGATTGAAATCGGGAAAATCGATCAAAACGACAACGGAGGGGCGGTTTGCCAGAAGATAGGACCTGATTTTCATCCAGGCGGCATAGATCTGCCGTACCTGGGCGAACACTTCCGAGATGCCGACAACCGAAATGTTTCGATTGTCGACGATGACGGGAACGCCGGCTGCCCGCAGCTGAGCCCCCCCCAGGCAGGAGATCCCGGTCTCGGGGGCGATCGACAGAATCGCTCGGGCAAGCTTTGCGCCGTGGAGATCCGAGGAGGCTTCTCCGGCGCTTATGAAAATTTCCAATTCCCTCTCTCCGGCAAGACTTGCTTTGTGCGCATCTGTTCCTCGATAAGAGAGGATATCTCGAGGGCTACGGAAAGCGCCCGGCGCCCCTGCTCCCCGTCGACGACAGGCCTGCTGCCCGACTTCACACCCTCGAGAAATGCGGCAATCTCCTCTTCGAGGGCATCCTTTTC
>JAKAJS010000197.1 GCA_021813685.1 Deltaproteobacteria bacterium
GTGTGCGAGGAGATGAGAGGCCCCTCGTGGATTCGGACCAGGTCGCGGAAGCCTGGCTCGGCAAGATGAGCCGCATCGAAGGCGAAGCCCTCGCCCCCGAGTTCCTGAACGAGCTTTTTACCCTGTTCGCTCAACCCTTCCGGGAAGGGGACCGCGTTGCCGTCGCCGAGCCGGTTTTTCCCCATATGCGTGAGGCCGGCAACCCTTACGCCTGCCTCGGCGAGTGCCCTACGATCGAACTCGATCAGGCCGTCGGCGTTTTCGACCAGAAAGATCATGCCCGGCCGTTTCAACCGTATGCACTCGTTCAGGTCTTCGGCCGATCTGATGTGAAAAAGCCCCGTGAGGTGTCGTTTTGCGTATGCCAGAAGATAGGAGAGGTACTCTTTGGAGCCGTTTCCGTCATATTCATCCGGACAGTACAGTGCAAATACCGCGGCAATGACGTTTGCGCTCTTCATCTTCTCGGTGGTGACCGCCAGATCGGGCAATTCCTCCAGAGGGACGTCGCGGTGCGATTCCACCATTTCATACAAAACATCGACGTGCCCGTCCATTCGGGCGGCCGTCTCGGGTGGGGCAGCTTCGGTGCGGGGATTCCCGTTCATCGTATCAGGCAAACCTCTTGAGATAAAATGACAAAAGAACCGGGGAACACATTTCTGTGCTCCCCGGAATGTGGACAGGTTACTGGTTCCTTATCTCCGAACCGGAGATTCCGATGGAGCGTGTCAGGTAGGCACGACATAAGTCGTCGGCGCCTCATCGACAGCGGTTACGAGTATCTTTTTCTCGATATCCTTCACCTGAAGCATTCTTTTCACCTCCTCTCCTTTCGTGATTTCACTGCGCAAGAAGCTCCATGCCGGCAAGAATCCCGGCGGCCTCCGCGCAGGAGGCGGCGAATTCGCCGCGCTCTTTATCCACACCGTATTTGAGGTACAGTCGGTCTGTAATATCCCCTAAGGTGTTTTTCCCGTCGCACAATTCGAGAAAATCGACCCCGAATTCGTTAATCTCCCGCACTTTCGTTCCACCCGGCGCCCGGGTGAAGGTGAGGAATACCGGCCTTTTGGCGCACGTGTCCGGGATTTGTCCGGATTTAAAAGGCAAGATAAGACTCGGGATGTCGTATGTGAACCGCTCGAGGGCAACCTTTCGGTTGCGCCGCGGTCGCAGACTGTCTACGCCGGCTGAATCGATGGCAAACGTTGAATCGGAACCGCTTCCGCCTGACTGGAACAGGCAGGTTTCATACCGAATGAGTTCGGGAAGAAAGTCGGCAGTGATCGTTTCGCGTCCGGTGAGCCACAGGTGCACAAATTCTTCGAAATGGGTGAGGCAGGCCTTGGCAGAGATCTCTTTTTCCTTTTCTAAAACTCTATTCAGAAAATTGAAAAAAAGATCGATCACGGGCATGCCCAACTCGCTGCCAAGCAGTAGAAAACTCCTCGGATACAGGGCCGCGATGACGGTAAAGTAGATTGCCGTCTGGTTCAGTCGTTCGAAGGAGGCGGCCGGGCAGGGCAGGTTGTGGAAACTGCTGAAAATCTCAGGTTCCGAATCGATCAGCAGGTCATCGGAGGCAAGGCGTTTGCCCGCGTCGAACTCGATTCCCAGCGAGAAATAGGTGTCGACTTGTCGAACCAGCAGTTGCCGATATTTGCTGTATAGCTCGGTTCCCGGCAAAATGGTCGCCATCTGCACCAGGATGTTCGTATTTCCCGTGGCCGCAGAGCGCAGCGCAAGCCGGAGCGTTTCCTCCAGATCCTGCCTTTGCTCCTCGGGAAACCCGATCACGAAGCTCAAGGTGGGGACGATTCCCGCCTCCGTTGTCTCCCGGACTCTCTCGAAGAGAATTTCGCGGTCGATTTCCTTGCGAATGAAGGCGAGCGTTTTTTTCGACCCCGAGTCGATCCCGTAGCACATCGTCTCGCATCCGGCCGTGCGCATCAGGGTGAGAAGCTCTTTATCGACGGTATCGAGCCTGGAGATGCAGTACCAGGGAAGGTGCGAAAGACCCGCATCCAGCAGCGCCCGGCAGAAGTTTTCCGCAAAGCCCCTCCGTGCTGTAAACTGGTCGAAGGCGAGAAGAAAGCACTCGGCGCCGAAATTTCCCGCCAGATTTTTCATCTCTTCGACGATTCTGGGCACCGAAAACGTTCTCGGCCTTCTTCTCCACATGATCGACTGCGAACAGTAGACGCACCGGTGCGGACACCCCCTTCCCACCTCCAGAATGGCGATCGAGCGCCCGATGCCGCACACATCACGGTACTCACTAAAAGGAGGAACGAACGAATAATCGCTTACCGGCAGGGAATCGAGATCTTCTATGAGCTCCCGGTCGGGATTTCGCACAATGCTCTCCGATGCGCGAAATGTCACCCCCGGAACCGAGTTCAACTCTCCCCGCCCTTCGAACGCTTCGATCAATTCCGGAAAAGTGATCTCTCCCTCACCACGAACGATCGCGTCCAGAAACGGGAATCGCGAAAGGATACGTTCATCGATCGACGATACGTTGGGGCCCCCAAAGACGATCCTGATCTGCGGGGCGAGCTTCTTTAACTCGCGGGCAATGCCTACGGCCGGAGGCAGCGTTGTGCACTGCACCGAAAACCCGGCCAGGTCGGGTGCGAAATCAAGGATCTCTTTCGCGCACTGCCTATAGATATTCCTGTCCATCGACAGGGATTTGCGGCGGATATCGAGCGGAAAATCGAATATTTTGACACTGTTTCCGGTGGGTTTTAGAACCGTGGCAAGATTGATCAGTCCAAGCGGAGGCAAGTTGTACATAGGCTCGAAATAAAACGGGGGAAAGACAAGCGCTATGTTCATCCCGTCTCCAATGCTCGCAACAACATGCATTTGAAAAACCCTTGCCGATAAGATACTCTAGCAGACGATCGTATTTAATTCAACGGCACAAAAAAGCGCGGGTGAATCGGTGAATGGAGAAAACGAAGTCTTTTCGATTTACCGATTTATCGTTCCTAAAAAAGTGAAAGCCAGGAGGAGGGAGGGGGGCCTGGCTTTCTGGGGAATTAGGTTTTCAAGAAACCAACTCTATTGGCCCTAAATATCCTGCTTTTGAGGGCAAAAAACAATCGGGTGAAGACAGTAATAGCGACTACAGCAAAGCAGTATTTCCCTGCGTAATGGATTTTGGGTCATGACACACAACATCTTCGAGGCCGTGACAAACGGTCGTCTGATAGCCGCACACCGAGGGGCGCGCTCCCTGGCGCCGGAAAACACCCTGGCCGCGGCGCGCGCCGGTCTTGCGGCGGGGGCGGGAATGTGGGAAATCGACATCCGGTTGAGTAGAGACGGAGAGCCTGTACTGGCCCACGACGAGAGTCTCGAAAAAACCTCCGATGCAAAGGCTGTATTCCCTGAGCGAAGCCCGTGGCTTGTAGACGAATTTAGTCTGCAGGAACTGAAAACCCTCGACTGCGGCTCCTGGTTCGAAAAAGCAGATCCTTTCGGACTGGTTGGCGCGGGTCGGGTATCGGTACGCGAACTCCAAAGATATTGCGGCGAAAAGATCGTTACACTGCAAGAAGCGCTCCGGTTTACGGTCGAAAACGACTGGCTCGTCAATATCGAGATAAAGGACCTGACGGGGCGCCCCGGCCATGAGGCGGTTGTCGGAAAAGTCGTTTCCGCGGTGCACCGGGAGGGCGCGGCCGAAAGGGTTCTTGTTTCCTCTTTTCATCATCCCTACCTTGCGCAGGTGCGCAGTTTGGACGCAAAAATTCCAACGGGGGTTCTCACAGACAGGTATCATCCCGACCCTTCGGCTCTCATGGCCGAACTGGGCTCTTTCACCTTCCATCCTTCGCCGGGCGCTTTTCGTCCGATGCAGGCGCGCAGATTGAAAAAAGAAGGGTTCGGCGTGCTGGTCTGGGTCTTGAACAACCCGTTCATCGCGCGGGCTCTTTTCGCCATGGGTGTAAATGGAATCTTTACGGATTTTCCCCAGAGATTTTTATGAGAATAATCATTTTATCGGCTCTCCCGCAGGAATACGCACCTCTTAAAAAACGCTTCCAGGCTTTTCGCGCCGTGTGCAAAAGGCCATACAGAAAATTTGCGCTGAACCTGGCGGGCAAAGAGATAGGTCTGATCGAAACAGGTATGGGAGACAGGGCGGTACGAGAAGCGCTTCGGAGTGAACCGGCGGCGGATCTTCTCCTGTTTGCCGGGTTTGCCGGAGCACTTCATCCGGATCTTTGCACCGGATCGGTCTGCTTTGCGGCGAGTGCCCGCCGAATCGAGACCGGCGTCTCCTATGCTTTCAGGTTTTCACACGAGTTGAGTGATTTTCTGGCCAAACAAGGGGTACAACCGGTAGTTGCGCTCAGCGCCGATGGGCCGAAAGATAAAAGGGCGCTCTCGGCCCTTGCCGACGGGGCGCCGGCGGTTTTGGACATGGAAACAGCGACTGTTGCCGAGGAGGCTTTGCTTCGTCATATCCCTTTCCTCTGTTTCAGGGCGGTAAGCGATGCGATCGACCACGAACTGGGGTTCGACCTGCAAGACATTTGCGACGACCAGTGGAGGGTGAAACCCCTGCGGGTGATTGCGACGATACTCAAAAAGCCCTCTACTCTGATGGCCTTCTATCGTTTGTGGCACAACTCGAGCCTTGCGGCAAAAAACCTTTGCGATCCGGTCGCGGCTTTTCTGAACCTTCCGGCCGCCCAGCTGGAGAGGATGGCAGCGGGGATCGGGATCGAGATCGAGCGAGACTGAGACCAGATTGACCACCTCATGGTCATGGGCTACGATAGGGCCTGGGAGGTAATTTAAATGGCTGCAAAATATGTTGTGCGTGCGCGAATAGACGGGCAAGTCAAAGCGGAGGCTGAAGCTGTGCTTGCTTCCATAGGGCTTACGGTTTCAGACGCCTTTCGTTTGATGATGATGCGTATCGCCAAAGAAAAGAAATTGCCTTTTGAGCCACTTACTCCAAATGGGGAAACAATTGAGGCTATGAGGGCCGCTCGACGCGGTGAGTTCGAATGGGAAGGCTCTTCAGATAAACTCCTTGAGCATCTGAATGCGAATTGTCAGGACAACACATCGATTTGACCGTGACTATAAACGCGAAAAATCAGGGCGACACGGCAAAATGCTTGATACACTCCTTATGGAGGTTGTCGATAGGCTTGTCGCCGACAAGCCTCTGCCTCCGAACAAATTCGGCCACCCTCTTGTTGGTGACTGGGCCGATCACCCGGACTGCCACATCAAACCAGACCTGGTTCTGATCCATCGGAAACCTGACATCGATCACCTGGAACTCGTGCGCCTCGGTTCTCATAGCGAACTCAATCTTTAGTCTCCGCAATGCTTGCCATCCCCTCAGGGCGCACTCAAATCCCCGGTTGCGCAAAAGCCTCCTTCGCCTCCGCGCCGGTGTGGCCGAGCTTGTAGAGCGTGAAGAAGACCATCGGTACGGTGAGGGTTGCCAGGAGCAGAAGGTCCACCAGGCCCAGGAGCATTTCCCGGATGTAGAAGGTGATCGAAATATTGAACACCAGGACCGAGAAGTAGAGAATGGGGCCAAGAAGCCTCAGCCACGACGCACGGCCCCCCGGGGAATGCGGTGTTGCCCCTTCGGGGTCGAACCGTTCGAGAGCCTGCAGGGCAGCCGTCAAAACCAGGCCTACCACCAGCCAGCCTCCGAAATTACTCATCGGAATCCCGAAGTAGAACCCCTCGTGGCGGTAGCCGTAAATGAGGCCCAGAAACCATTTGCTGCCCTGAAGAGCGACCGGGTCGATCACAATGTCGAGCAGCACGAAAAGAAAGGCCCCCAGAAAGAGCGTGGACCACGAACGCCGTATCCGGCGGGTTTCATAGGTGACAAGATTTCCCGATCGGAGCGCAAGCGGGCTCATCAGCAAAACTGCCAGCGAGTAGCTGCAATAGGAGAGGAAAACGTAGGAAAGGGAGTCCATGAAGGGGACCCCCCAAACCCACAGTTCTTTGTTTGCGGTGGTGTGAATGTAGAAATAGTCGCCGTAGGGAAATCCCCAGTGGATCGAGCAAAACTCGGAGAGCCACGCCAGCCCGTAGCCCAGGGGGATGTAGGCAAGCGTCTTTTTCCACCCGAAATGGGAGATGCCTGCGACAACATAGACGGCCAGGAAGGCGAACACATAGGGGCGTAAAACCAGGGTCCCCCAGAAAAGCCTCAGAAACTCATGCATCGATGTTCCACTTAACCATTCGCCAAAGATCTTTTATCCCCATCTGGCGCACGATGGTCGGCTCGAAGCCGCAGTGCACCATGCACTGGGCGCACCTGGGGTCGGCCCCCGAAGCGTAGTGCTCCCAATCGGTACGTTCCATGAGTTCGGCGAACGTGGGGTAATGCGTATCCGTAATGAGGTAGCAGGGCGATTTCCACCCTCGCGGGTTGCGTGTCGGGTTTCCCCAGGGCGTGCACTTGAGCGAGCGTTTCCCGGCGACGAATTCCAGGTAAAGCGGATTGCTGATGATCGGGTACTTGCGGCCCCAGGTGCTGATTTCGCGAAATTTTTCCACGATCTCGTTTTTGTCGGTCAAAAAGACATCCCGAACGACTTCTTCGTAGCTAAACCCCGGGGCCACGAGGATGCCGTCCACCCCGGCGCGGGTAAGCTGGGCAAAAAGGCTCGCGAGGTCTTCCACCGAGCTTTCCTTAAAGACGGTGGTGTTGGTGCTTACGCGAAAGCCGCGTTCTTTGGCGGCGCGAACGGCGGCAAGAGCTTTTTTAAACCCTCCCGGCCTTCCGATTATGGCGTCGTGAACCGGCTCTGTCCCATCGAAATGGACGTTCCAGGTAAAATGCGGGCTGGGCTTGAAAAGATGCAAAGACTCTTCGAGCAGAAGGCCGTTTGTGCAAAAGTAGATGTGTTTTCCGCGGGCGAGGGTTTCTTCGACCAGTTCCGAGATTTTGGAGTAGAGCAGGGGTTCTCCGCCCGTAATCGTCACCACCGGGGTTTTCGCCTCCTCGATGGCTGTGAGACACTCCTGGAGAGTCATTTCCTGTGAGAGCGTGTCGTGATATTCCCGAATTCTTCCACAGCCGGAACAGGTCAGATTGCACCTGTGAGTTGGCTCGAGCATCAATACGAGTGGAAATCGCTCGACTCCGCGAAATTTATTCCCGGCGAGCCAGCCGACCATCGAAACATAAAGACTGATTGGAAAACGCATCCGAACCTCGATTCTCCCGGGTAGAGTGCAACGCGCTGCCGCTTCTACCCCTTTTTGACATATCCGTTTTGTGTGAACCAGTCGACCGCATCCGAAAGAGCGGTCTCCACCGGGGTCTGCGGCAGCCCCAGTTCCCGTACCGCCCTGGAACTGTCGAAAAACATTCGTTTTGCCGCCATCCTTACCCCCTCGTAGGGAATCATGGGCTCGCGGCGGGTAATGAAGGAGGCAAGCTGAAAAAATCGGGCGAGCCATAAAATGGGGGTATAGGGCAGCTTTACCGTCGGTGCCTTCACCCCGGAAATCTTTTCCAGCATGGAAAAGATTTGGGCAAGCGTCAGGTTGCGGTTGCCCAGGATGTATTTTTCCCCAACTTTCCCTTTTTCCAAGGCGAGCCGGTGCCCTTCGGCAACGTCTCGTACATCCACGATATTGAGACCGGTCTCCAGATAGGCGGGCATCTTCCTGTTCAGAAAATCGACGATGATCTTCCCGGTCGGCGTCGGTTTGTGGTCTCCCGGACCCACCGGGGTGCTCGGGTGGACAAACACCACCGGGAGCCCCTCCTGCAGGAATTTTTCCGCCTCGCGCTCGGCGAGAAATTTCGATCTTTTGTAATGTCCCACCATGTCTTCCAGGCAGACGGGTGTATGTTCATCGGCCGGCGTCCCGTCATGGTGCAACCCGAGAGCCCCCACACTGCTCGTGTAAACGACCCTCTCGACTCCTGCGGTCAAAGCCGCCTGCATGACGTTGATCGTCCCGGTGACGTTGCTTTCGTAAATCTCCCGCGGGTCTTTTGCCCATAACCGGTAATCGGCCGCGACATGGAAGACCGCCTGCGCCCCGCTCATCGCCTCGACTACCCTGCCAGGATTGCGGATGTCGCCGGTAAACCATTCCAGGCCGGGCGCCTCCAAGCACCGAGGCGAACGCGTGCGGCAAAGAGCCCGCACCTCCCAGCCATTTTGAAGCAGAACGGTTGCGACATGACGTCCGACAAATCCTGTTGCTCCCGTAAGAAAGGCTACGGGCATCATTTCCTCCGCAAGTAGAAACGGTGAATCGGTGAATGGGAAAAAAACTTAGGCGGACGGGTGAATCGGAAAATCGGCGAGTGTGTGAATGGGGGAATGGGTGAATCGGAAAAGCCAAAACCCATGCACTCACCTTTTGCCATTTTTCCTTCGCCAGGGGAAACCTCTCACCGATCCATTTACCACCGAGCCGCCCTGCTATAACAGAATCCTGCAGAAATGGGAACTCCATTTGCCTTTTGCGATTCACCCACTCACCCACTCGCCGATTCACCCAAGTTCTTTTATTTTTTTGCGCACCGCGTCGATGTCCACAGCTTCCAGGCGTTGAAGAATGGACTCCCACCGGTCGCGGATTCCCCCTTGTCCCGTGGGGCGGTCGTCGAAAAGCGAGCGAAGATCCGATGAAGGGGAAAGCACGGCCTGCCTGGTTTCGTGGAGCTTGTTACAGAGCGCGTCGGCGAAAAGGGATACCGACCTTTTGATCGCATGGGGGCGAACACCGCTGGAGACGGCTTTTTCCAGTTGGAGCGCAAAGCGGTCGAGGCATTGCGGGAGAAGATCGGCTATGGGCGTTGTCCAGTCGGTAAAAGATCCGGTGGTCTCGATGATTACCAGGCGCGCGGGGATGGAGTTCAGATCGAATTGTATCAATTCGTCTCCGTCATCGAAGTAGACTTTCCCGGTGCGAAAACTGACTCTACCCAAAACGAGGGTGAAAGCGGCGGCAAGGCCCAACAGGCCGGAGAGCTTCTCTATGAACGCCGGGTTTTTGTAGCACGAAAGGGGGATTTTGTCGGAGACCACCCCGGTTACGTAGGGGCGTTCGAAAAAGAAGGATGGGACCGGACCCAGTCCGGGCACCTTCTGTTCGAGCTGGATCTCGCGGTAGGTGAGGATCGGAAATCCCAGTTTGGCTGCGGCATGGAGCCTGTCGAAAATGTAGTCGCGATACTTGAAAGTCTCCTCGATAGCCTGCTCCAGGGGGATTCCCATCTTTATCCGGTGTATGACGTCCCATTTCATGAGCCGCAGAAGGCTGATCGAATCCTTTCCCTCCCGGTTCGTCACGGATACCAGGTAGACTTCCCTTTCCTCTCCGGAAATGTCCCGTGAACTCAGCGACTCCTGTATCTGCCCGATATTGATCGAAAGGAGCCCCCCCGAATGCTCCCAGAAATGCGATATGAGCCCATGGATGCGGGGATGAGCGCTCGAGTCGAAGCGAAGTTCATCGCCTTCGACGGAGGCCCCCGGCAGCCATTTGACATTGAGGTGGAATTCCGGGCTGAGTTTTAGTGCCAACTCTTCCATCTCGCCTTCGTTAATATCGAGGAGGCGGCAGAACATAGTCCTTCGCCACACCGGGTCGTGGTAGTCGTCATGGGAGAGTTCGGGACCCGCTGCGGCGGCGAAAAGGGAGGAAAAACGGTCGAATGCTCTCAAAACGCTTTCTGTGCTCTTTGAACCCGGGAGAGATTCGAGCAGCGATACGGCCTTTTCCAGTTCGGTAAATTCAACCTGTTTGCCGTCGGGCAGAAGCAGGCTCAATTCACGGCTCCCCGACCTATTGGTACACCGGGAAAGCTTGAGTATTTCCTTTAGCCGAGCCAGAGCTTCCGGGCGGTCGTGTTCGATGAGGGGTCTTATTCGCATGAATTCGTCGCAGGTGAGAAATCTGCCACCGGTCGGTTGATTGTAGTAGACGGAAAGCCCGGTGCTCACCTGGACCTTGCTCGCCCGTACGTAGCGACGGATTTCCTCGCCCGATCGCGGCGTGGGAGACATGCGCCAGCATTCGCCCCTGCGGCGCAGAAGCATTCTGATCTCAGGGATATGCAATCCAGTAAACTGGATACGCTCCTTGGGGAAAAAAGCCTGCAGCATCCGGTCGGCGGCAAAGACGTTTTCCATTGCCGAAGGGTCGGAGCGAACGATTATCAGATCGCCGCGAAAAAGCAGTGCTACCGCGTCCATGCATAACTGGTATTCGAGTTCGCAGGGTTCGGGCAGCGCCTCTTTGGGGGTAGTCGCCTTCAGAAACTCGCTCATGATGGAGACATGGCAGGCGTGAATGCCGCGCACCGTCACGATGGCGCGATGAGCGGGAAATACCGAACCGATATGGCTCGAAAGCTCCCCGTTTTCCTCGACGGCGAAAAAATCGGGGCCGATGAAAGTCACGCCCATCTTTTCGCGGGGTTTAAGAGGACCGTCCAGTGAAATAGTATCGGAGAAAAGTGTCATGTCCGCCGTCTGGTTGAAAAAATAAGGCCCTTAACCTCTCACGCAGTGCAAAGTAACATGAAATCCATATATTTTGTATAGCACAAACGTTGGAAAGAAGGTATTTGTCTGTCTCGAAACGCGGGAAAAAGACGATGAAGCGTGTCAAGGAACTGATGACAGGAGTTTCGGCAATCCCTGTTGTAGAGGAAAACGCCACCCTGTTCGAAGTGGTGCTCGAAATCGGCGGCGCCGGGACCAAGCGTGCGGCAGGCGCCGCGTTCCCTGCCGTACTGGTAGTGGATAAGGACAAAAGGTTCGCAGGCTTTCTGGAGTTGGGGAAGATTCTCCTGGCCTTGGATCCCGGCTACGGCGAATTAGCCGAATCTGCGAGAAAAAGGGGACTGTCTTTCGATACGATCCGGTCGGAACTGCAAAGATTCGGACCGCTTGAAGACGCCCTCGAGGACTTGTGTAAAAAAGCCGCGGACATTTCGATCAAATCCGTCATGAGCATCCCGGGGCAGGACCGGATAACCGGGGGCGAGGTCTCCATAAGTGAGGCCGCCTACCGGATGGCCGTCTCCGGAATGGACTACCTGTTTGTTCTGAAGGGAACACTATTGGAAGGCATAATAAGCCTGTCCGATGTCATGGGTCATATTTGCGAAACGGTTAGGGCGTGCAGGCTGTAGTTTCTACAATCTTGTCCCGGCGGCATTTTGCTCCCGGATACACGGAAGGAATGGAATGAAGAAAAAACTGTTGGTGTTGATGATTGCCATCCTGATGGTTCCAGGTGCTCTTTTGGCAGATAACGTCCTCAAGAAGGTAGAGAGCTTTCCGATCCTCAAGAGCCTCTTTCCCCCGCAGGTGAAGGTTGTCGGCGCGAAAGACCTGGGTGATATTTACGAACTGGTGGTTCAGCAACAACAAGGGACCAAGCGGATATACTACACGACTAAAGATGGCGCATACGTTCTTGCGGGAAGCCTCTACAACAAAGACAAGATCAATCTCACCCAGGTTCAGATGGAGAAGCTAAACCGCGTCGATGTTTCCACGCTGCCCCTGAAGGAAGCTCTCAAGATCACCAAAGGTAACGGGGCCAAAGAACTCATCATGTTTGCCGACGTCGACTGCCCGTTTTGCCAAAGGGCTTACTCGTGGCTGAAGACCCAGAACAACTACACTCTCTATGTCTTTTTCTACCCCTTGAACATTCATCCCCAGTCCAAAGGCAAAACCGTTGCGATCCTTTGTTCGAAGGATCCTCTTACGTCGTTTGAGAACGCCATATCCGGCCAGGCGGTCGGCAACGCGAGCTGCAGCGCAGGGACCAGCCTGGTGGAAAAGGAAGAAGCGCTTGGAAACCGGGTGGGAGTTGACGGAACCCCGCTTTTCATAACGGCTTCCGGTGACAGAATAGTGGGCATGGATATCCCGAAGCTGGAAGCATACTTGAAATAGCCGCCACGTTTACACCGGGGAGCCATGAAATGGGGCGTCTATCTTCCCGCTTCCTGCTTCTCCTCTCAGACCGGAGTGAGGGGCCATTGAGCGCGGACCATGGTCCCTTTCCGCGGGTTCGAGCTGATGGTAAGGTATCCGCCGGAAAGCTCCGCCCGCTCTTTCATGCCGGCGAGTCCGAACCGCTGCTCGCCGCCTGTTTTCAAAAGAGCCGCCGCGACATCAAATCCCGCTCCATTATCCTCTATTTCGAGCGTTATGGTGTCGTTTCGCTTGAGCAGAGAAATGCCCACACGGTTCGCCCGGCTGTGTTTGGCGATGTTGTGAAAGGCCTCCTGGGCAATCCGAAAGATCACTATTCTCAAGTTCTCGTGGATATCCCGCTCCTCGATGTCGATTTCCACCTCTATCCGAATACCGGGATAAGTCGTTCGGAATTGCCGGAAAAACCATTGCAGGGCCGCGATTGCGCCCATATCGTCGATGACCGGGGGGCGGAGTTCGGCCATAAGCCTGCGCACCTCGTCGATTGCAAGCTGGGTCCAGGCAAGAGGCGGGTCGAGCAGTTCGGCGCTTGACTTGCCGCGATCGACCCTGGCGCGGGCATTTTCGATACCCATCTTGATTGCCGTAAGAGATGACCCGAGGCTGTCGTGAAGCTCCGCGGCGATTCTTTTTCGCTCCTCCTCCTGGGCGGACAGGAGTTTGGCGGAAAGGTCGCGCAGCTTACGCTCGTTTTGAATCAGCGCATTTTCGGCGAGCTTTCTTTCGGTTATGTCGCTTAGCACCATGCGGCAGACCGGCGCATCCTCTTCCCGGTTGACGATCGATTCGATGCGCGCCCAAAACGAGCCCCCGTTTTTTGTGACCACCCGCAATTCGCACACCTGCCGCCGGCCGCTCTCGAAAAGGTTCCTCAAGTGGAGGTAGTAGATGTCCTGGTCTTCTTTGTGTATGAAGCGGGAAAGGCGCGATTTGACCAGGGCGCCTCTGGGTGCATCAAGCAATGTGGAAGCGGTAAGGTTTGCATGGAGAATCATCCCGTTGGGGGAAAGGGTGCAGTAGCCAATCGGAGCCAGGTCGTAGAGGGCGAAATAGTGGGCACGGGAAAGATCGAGGGCCGCTTGGGCGCCTCGCAGCTCTTCGTTTTGCATCTCGAGTTCGATATGGTGTACGCGCAGTTCATGGAGCAGTTCGTGCGCTTCTTCCAGGGAAAGCGTCTTTGCGTCCAACGCTTCGAGCGACTTCAACTTCTCCTCCGCCCTGGCGCGCAACGGGTGTGTTTCGTGCAAGGCATCGGGATTGCTCTTGCGGCCGCTCTCGGGTTCGAACGAGTTCATATCGCGGTCTACTCCTTTGTGAACGGTTTGCCTTCGGCGCAGTTTGTCTTTCCCTGCGCGCGCATCTCCGCCTCCCGGCTCGCGGTGACATCCCTTGCGGTTCCCAGCCACTCGACGATCTCCCCGTCGTCATCGAGTATCGGTACCGCACGCGAAAAGGCCCACCCAGCGCTTCCGTCCAGGCGAATGACCCGGTGCTCCAATTCGAAAATATTCCTGTCTCTGATAGCGCGGCGAATGGCTTGCTTCACATGCTCCTGGTCGTCGGAGTGAATGTATTTTTCGAGCCAGGTAGAGCTCGGCCCATCAGTGTTCGCCATAAAATCCCGGCCGTGGAGATGGCGCATTTCGCTCCAATCGGCACTCATGCGGTAGACCACATCGGCGCTCGCCATCACAAAGGCTTTATAAATGTGAAGTCCCACTCTCTGGCGCAATTCTTCCTGCGCCAGTTTTAGAGAGGTGATCTCCACGAAAGTGACCACCGCCCCCTCGATGACATTTTCCAGGGTCCGGTAGGGAAGGATTCGCATGGCGTACCAGGCATCCGTTTTCGAGTGCACCTCGACCTCTTTGGGAATGAGGGTGTCCAGCACCGACCGGATGTCCTCCGCCAGACGGTCGTAGCCGATGAGGTTGGAGACGATATGGTCTACGGGCCGGCCGATGTCCGTCTGGATCAGGTTGATGATCTTTGTGGCAGCAGGGGTGAAGCGCAGGATCCTCAGGCTGTGATCGACAAAAATGGTGCCGATGCCTGTGCCGGCCAAAAGGTTGTTCATGTCGTTATTGGCCCGTGTCAGGTCGACCACCTTGGTCTGCAGCTCGGAGTTCACCGTCGCGAGTTCCTCGTTTACCGATTGGAGTTCCTCCTTGGAAGTTTCGAGTTCCTCGTTTGTGGACTGTAGTTCCTCGTTTACCGACTGCATTTCCTCGTTGGAGGACTTTAGCTCCTCGTTTGCGGTTTCGAGCTCTTCATTGGTGGTCTGGAGATATTCTTCCTTGGCGCGCAGCTGCTGCTCGAGAGCTGCTATCCTGGCGTCGACGTCGGTATCGGGGGAGCCCTCCCCGTCCCTGGAAGCGGCATGGACGGCGGCCTCATCTTCGTAAGCGCCTTGTTGCACCTGTTCGAAAACCACCAGGTAGAGGGGAGTCTCCTGGCTTTCGGCAGGACCCATTCCCACCGGAGTGACGGTCAGGTTTGCCGTGATGAAATCACCATTTGTCCTTACCCGCAGGTTCGCAGCGCGTGCAACCTGCCTGCCGACCGCCGCCCTGTGCAGGGCCACGGAGAGGTCGCGGCGCAATCCTTCGCGGGCCATCTTGAGGATGTTGTTGACGCCGGATTCTCCCGGTGCGGGTTCCAGGTACATCCCGGTGCGGCCGTGCAGATAGAGAATATCGCCGCTGCCGCTCACCAGGGCGGCGGAAGGAACGGCCTGGATAAGAAGGGCTCGCTCCGTCAACTCGCGCAGGGACGCTTTGCCGGGGGCGGCCATCGCCCCCCGTCCGGCAGTCGCGGCCGCATCGGGCGCCGACATGGGAGGCAGAAATGTTATGAGTCCGGCGTACCTGTTCGAGTTCACATCCTGCCTGCGCTGGAAAATTTTGTTTTTTCGGTCCACTGTGGCGAACAGGTCGCCGAATTCCCCAATGGTCTCCGAAGTTCCCAAAAGCAGGAAGCCTCCGGGATTGAGCGCGTAGTGGAACAGGGGAATGAGTTTTTTTTGCAGATCCGCATTCATGTAGATCAGCAGGTTGCGGCAGCAGATGAGGTCGAGCCGGGAAAAGGGCGGATCCTTGATGACATCCTGCTCGGAGAAGACCAGCAGGTCACGCACTGCCTTGTGGATGCGAAAGGTGCTCCCATCGGCCTCGGCGGAAAAAAAGCGGGCCAGCCGCTCCGAAGAAACGTCGGCGGCAATGCTTGCGGGATAGATGCCGGTACGGGCCGTGGAAATGGCCTGGCTGTCGATATCGGTGGCAAATACCTGGATGTGGAATCTGCGCCTAAGCGCCTCCTGGTGTTCGGCCAGCAGGATGGCCAGCGAATAGGCTTCCTCTCCCGTCGCGCACCCCGGCGACCAGACGCGTATGGCGTCGTCCGTCGATTTGTCGGCGAAAAGTTTGGGAACGATCTCGGTTTCGAGGGCCATAAAAGCCGGAGCATCCCGAAAGAAGCTGGTAACGCCGATCAGCATATCGCGGAATAGAGCGTCGACCTCCGAGGGCGTTTGCTGCAGATACCGGACATAGCCGTCCATTCCTTCGATCTGGTGGAGGGCCATGCGTCTTTCTATTCGGCGCTGCGTGGTAGTGAGCTTGTACTGGGAAAAGTCGTGCCCCGTCTTGGCGCGCACCAGGACAAAGATTTTTTTGATAGCGCTTTCCGCCTTTGCGGGCAGGATAGGAGCGGGCCGTGCGCCTTTCAGAAAAGCATGGGCCACGTAAGCTATGAGCTGTTCGGGCATCTTAGCTGGCGGCAGCTGGTAGTCCACCATGCCCGTGGCGATGGCGCTTCGCGGCATGCCGTCATACTCGGTGGTGTCAGGGTCCTGGACCATGACCATGCCCCCTTCGCCCTTTATGGCCCGCACGCCAAGCGTTCCGTCGCTGCCCGTTCCCGAAAGCACGATTCCTATGGCCCGCTCCCGCTGGTCCTGCGCAAGCGAGCGGAAGAAAAAGTCGATCGGCAGCCGCTGCCCTCTTGGGGCGGAGGGCTTCAGCAACTGGAGGCTTCCGCCCAGAAAGGCCATGTCGCGTCCCGGCGGGATGATGTAGGCGCAGTTGGGGCGTACCTCCATTCCGTCCTCGACCTCGTAGACCTGCATGCGCGTGTAACGCCGGATCAGATCGGTGAGAATGCTCTTGTGGTCCGGCGAAAGATGCTGCACCAAAACGAAGGCCATCCCCGGGTCGGTATCGGCGGGCATTCCGGAAAAAAAGGCTTCGAAGGCCGAAACCCCGCCCGCCGAGGCGCCGATCCCCACGATCGGAAAACTCTCGGGTGGACTGGGCCTTTGCTGCGATACGTTTGCCATGGGGACCTCGGGAGCACCCGAAGCAGGTATGTCGCCCTTTTTCCTTCTCGCCATCGTTGGCTCCTGAGAATGACTATTTTTGCGTTTGGCCACGGACCGCACAGTGGGTTTAGGAGATTAGATAGGACACAACTCATATTGCCGCTACCGGTAAATTATATGCAAGAAACGGGGAATTGCAAATCGATGAAATCACTTACCTGCCGTAGGGACGACAAGTGATCTCAGCACCCGCAGGTTTTCCATATCTTCTTTCAGATCTTTTCCTTTCGGAGTCTCCAGGACCATCGGGTGGCGCCCGAACCGCGGATCGTTTACGAGCAGTCGAAATCCTTCGAGGCCGATGTTGCCTTTTCCGATGTGTTCATGTCTGTCGACGCGCGAGCCTGCCTCGCGCTTTGAATCGTTTAGATGAAAAAACCTGAGGCTGTCGAGACCGATTTGTGCGTCGAATTTTTCGAAAGTGAGGCTGTAGGCTCTTTCGCCCCGAATGTCGTAGCCGGCGGCAAAGCCGTGGGCGGTGTCGTAGCAGACCCCCATCGTGCTTCCGAAGGAGGAAGTCTGCAAAACGAAGGCGAGTTCCTCGAAGCTCGACCCAAGGCTCGATCCCTGCCCGGCGGTATTTTCGATGAGAACCGAGACCGATTCGACACGAGAGATCTCGATGGCAAGATCGAGATTTTCCACCAGCCGTGCGAGTCCGCGCTCGATCCCCTCGCCCCCGTGCGCTCCCGGGTGCATCACCAGGTAGGCGATTCCAAGCTCTTCGCACCGTCTCAGTTCTTCGGCAAAAGCTGCCACCGACTGCTGTCGTATCCGTTCATCCGCGGCGGCAAGATTTATCAGGTACGAGTCGTGGGCGGCAATGGGAGGCCTTCCGCTTTCCAGCCATCGCGACCTGAAAAGCGCGATCCCTTCGGCACCGAGATTTCCCGCACGCCACTGACGCTGGTTCGCAGTAAAGATCTGGAGGGCTTTCCCCCCGATTTTTTCCATCCGGTCGAAGGCGAGGTGAATCCCGCCGGCGATGGACGTATGGGCGCCGAAGTAAGGCATCTAGAGATCTTCCTTTCCGATCTGAGAGCAGAATCCACCGTAGCGGCATCCATCCGGAAACTCTGGAGCGCGATTCGAGCCCAAGTCCCCCTTTGAAAAAGGGGGATTTAGGGGGATTTTATAAATAAATCAGTTGTATGCACCCTTGAAATCCCCCCCGCCCCCCTTTTGCAAAGGGGGGATTACAGCCCGACCCGGCTTCCTCTGCGCTCTCTACCGGCTCTGCGGTGAACCGTTCTTCACGCGTTTGCCTTTCGCCCGAATATACATTATTCTCCATTGTCGAAAATTCGGGCGACAAGTTCACAATACCTCATGGGAGGATCGAATGATAGATCGTTACAGCAATCCGGCAATGGCCCGCATCTGGACAATCGAAAACAAATACCGCAAGTGGCTCGATGTCGAGCTTGCGGTATGCGAGATTCTTTGCGAAAGGGGTGCCATCCCGCCGGACGACTTCCAGGCAATCAGGGAAAAGGCCAATTTCGACGTCGTAAGGATCGATGAAATCGAGCGGGAGACCCAGCACGACATCATAGCGTTTCTCACCTGCGTGGCGGAATATGTTGGTCCGCCGTCGCGCTTCATCCATGAGGGACTCACCTCCTCGGACGTTTTGGATACCTCCTTCGGACTCCTTCTGACCGAAGCCGCGGACCTCCTTCTCGAAGACATCGACAAGCTGCTTGCCGTATTGAGAAAGAGGGCGTTTGAGTTCAAGGATGCCGTGCAGATGGGGCGCTCGCACAACATCCATGCCGAGCCCATAACCTTCGGGTTGAAACTGGCCATCTGGTATTCGGAGATGGAGCGCAACCGGGAACGGCTGCTGCAGGCCCGGGAAACGATTCGAGTGGGAAAGATTTCCGGCGCTGTGGGCACCTTCGCAAATACCGCCCCTGAAATCGAGGAGGCGGTCTGCAAGCGCCTCGGGCTCAAAAATGCCGCCGTAAGCACCCAGATCATTCAGCGCGACCGCCATGCGCAGTTTTTTTCGACCCTTGCCATAATCGGCTGCTCGATCGAAAAGATCGCCACCCAGATCCGGCTGCTCCAGCACACGGAGATCCGAGAGGTGGAAGAGTATTTTTCGCCCGGCCAAAAAGGGTCCTCGGCGATGCCGCACAAGAGAAACCCGATCTCCTCGGAAAACCTCTCGGGGCTTGCCCGCGTGCTTCGCGGGAACGCCATGGCTGCCATGGAAAACGTCGCCCTGTGGCACGAGCGGGACATCAGCCACTCCTCGGTCGAACGCGTTATCGGCCCGGATTCGACGATACTTCTCGACTACATGCTGGTGCGTCTCACCAGAGTCGTCGAGCGTCTCGTAGCTTTTCCCGATAACATGAAACGCAACATGGCGGCTTCCGGCAATCTTTTCTTTTCCCAGCAGGTATTGCTTGCCCTCATCCAGAAGGGGGTAAGCCGCGAAGATGCCTACCGGCTGGTCCAGCAAAACGCCATGGAGGTCTGGGCAGATCGCGGGGATCTTAAGGAACGGCTTAAAACCGACAGCCGCGTGACCGACCTGCTGAACGCACAGGAAATCGACTCGATATTCGATCTTGGCTATCATTTGAAAAATGTCGATGTGATATTCCAGCGGGTCTTCGGGGAGAAATAAGTGAGTCGAAAACCCGAACTGCTCGCCCCCGCGGGAAATGTGGAATCCTTTTTCGCAGCCGTAGAAAACGGCGCCGACGCGGTTTACCTCGGCCTCAAAAAATTCAGCGCCAGGGCTACGGCGTCCAATTTTACCCCGGGCGAGCTGCAAACGATCCTCCCCTTTGCCCATAAGCGGGGAGTGCGCGTCTACACGGCCGTCAACAGCCAGGTCGCTTCCGGCGAACTCTCGGAACTGGTCGATACGCTCGATGCTCTCGCATCGGTTGGCCCGGATGCGGTGATCGCCCAGGATGCAGCCGTTTTCCATCTTGTTCGGCGCCGATTCCCCGGCTTGAAGCTCCATGCGGGCACCCTTGCCGCCGCCATGAATTCGGCGGGTGTAAAAACCCTCCAGGCGATGGGCGCCTCCCGCGTGGTGCTCGCCCGCGAGTTGAGCCTCGAGGAGGTGGAAAAAATTTACGAAAACACCCGGGCCGATCTCGAGGTGTTCATTCACGGCGCGCTTTGCTACTCCTACTCGGGGCTGTGCCTGGCCAGCAGCTTTCGCGGAGGCCGTAGCGGCCTTCGCGGCGAGTGCGTCCAGCCCTGCCGCCTCCAGTTTCGCCAAGGCAATAAGGAGGGGTTTTTTCTTTCGTGCGGCGATCTTTGCGCACTGCCGCTCATGGTGAGGCTCAAGGCCGCGCCGGTCGCAGCGCTTAAAATTGAAGGCCGCATGAAACCCGCCTCCTGGGTCGCCGCCGTCGTAAAGGCCTATCGGCTCGTCTTGGATGCCCGTTCGCCCGAGGAGGAAAAAAACGCCCTGGCCGAAGCCGGGGAGTTGCTTGCGCTGAACCCGTCGAGGCGACTGAGTTCCGGATGCCTGGGCAGGGCAGGCGCATCGGAAATTCTCTCGCCTCACCGCTCCGGGTCAAACGGCCTGTGGTCTGCCACGGTAAAATCGGTTTCCGAAACGCGCGTTCTCCTCGATTTGCGCCGCCCGCTTGCAACCGGTGACCGGCTTCGCCCCGAATCCTCGTCGGGAAAAGAGGAGGAGGCCTTTACCGTTTTGCAACTTTTCGACACTTCCGGAAACTCCATGCAATCGGCTCAGGCGGGAACCCGTGCATACCTTTCCTGCTCCAAGCCCCTGAAATCCGGCGAAAGACTCTTTAAGCTCGGAACAAAAACCGAACCCGCCGCAGCGATCTGGAAAAAGATAAAAGATGAAGCGGGGGCCGGTGCGGGCATAAAACGCGGCCGCTCCAGAAAGCGGGAAATCCTGGAAGAGTATGAACGTCCCGCAGATTCGGGCACACGGGAAGAAGAGGCACTCCTGGTCAGGGTGAACTCGCCGGGAGATCTGGGGCAGGCGATGCAATCTTCTGCGGCTATGGTGTTTCTCGACGCGACCAAGGCCAATCTCGAACGGATCGCCAAGCAGAGGTTTTCTGCCTCGCTCATGAAAAAAGTGGGCTTCTCCCTGCCCCCCGTTCTTCTCGAAAAGGACATGGATTATTTCCGGGCGGCTGTGGGGTGGTTCATAAAGAAAGGTTTTCTGCTCTGGGAACTGAACAACTGGGGACATTTCGACCTGGTGGGAAAGGGCAGGGGCCTTCGCCTCGTCGCCGGCTCGCGGCTTAACCTGAGAAACAGCGCGGCTTTTGCACAGGCCTTCGACATGGGGTGCGAATCGGCGGTCCTCTCACTCGAAGTCACGAGGGAGGAACTGGCTGCACTGGCGGCGCTCAAACTCCGCTCCCGCCTCGCGGTGACGGTCTACTCCTTTCCGCCCCTCTTTACCTCGTGCCTCGTTCCGCCCGTGTATACGGAGCGTCCGCTGCTCAGCCCCCGAAAAGAGGTCTACTACGCGACGACCAAGGCCGGTCGGGCTGAAATTTACGCCGACCGGCCCGTAAGCTGGTTCGAACATCTCCCGGATCTGAGGGCCATGGGCTATCGACGGTTCCTGGTCGATGCGGCGGAAGGCCCCGCCCGCCGACCGGGTCTTGCCGAAATCCTAAAAGGGTTTGCCGTCTCGAAAACCCGCTGCGACTACTCGCTTTTCAACTTCGAGCGAAGAGCTGTCAGTGACCCGGACCGGCTCCCACCCCTTTCCCAAAGGGGGAAGGGGGGATTGTAATCTGATTGATTTACTTTCATAATCTCCCAATTATAGAAAGCGCATGGGAGCCCATTACGCCGCCTTGTCTCGAACCTTCTCCAGCATCTTGAGACACGCTTCAACAAAAGCGGGAATGTCGGAAGGTTGCCTGCTCGTAACCAGGTTCCCGTCCACGACTACCTCTTTATCTTCAAACTCCGCTCCCGCATATTTGATATCGCAGGTAAGCGATTTCCACCCGGTAGCCTTGCGCCCTTCGAGTTTACCGGCCGATATGAGCAACTGGGGGCCATGGCAGATGGCGAAAACCGGTTTTTCACTTTCCATGAAATGTTTGACAAAACGTATCGGACCCTTGTGCGCCCGCAAATTATCCGGCGAATACCCTCCGGGGATGAGCAGCGCGTCGAAGTCGTCCGGATTGGCGGCGTCGACTTCCATATCTATTCGCACCGGCGTGTTCTGCTTTTTGCCCGTTACTATCTCGTCCTTCTTTAAACCCAGGTGGACCAGATCAAACCCGGCCTGTTTGAAAGCCTGAGCGGGCTGGCTGTACTCGGAGTCCTCGAAATCTTTGCCGATCAAAACCGCAATCTTGGTCATCGTTTTCCTCCTGAATTCCGTATCTTACATTTAAATATCCGACGTCGCGGAGGAATTTTCAAGAGGCGGGAGCCAAGTCTGCGTCTGGTACTCCGGGAACCTCAACTGATGAGTCTTTTGCGCATCACCATCAGGGCGACGGGGAAAAGCAGGACGAAAAGGGCCGTGATGTAGAGGACGCTCCAGGCGAGATCGGGCGCGGATTTTCCCAGAAAAAAAGCGCGGCAGAGGTTTACGAGATGCGTAAGAGGAAGAGCGAGGGCAAGTTTTTGCGCCCAGCCGGGAAGGGTGGAAACGGGGAAAAAAGTCCCGCTGAACAAAAACATCGGGGTGATAAAAAGAAAGATCGGAAGGTTGAACATATCGATAGACGGCACGATGCCCGTAAAAATCATTCCTATGGTCCCAAAGGCCAGCCCGCCCAGGAAGGAAAGCGGCAGGACCAGAAGTCCCTGTGGAAATTGGACCAGTCCGAAGCAGCTTATCACGATCAGCATAATCGCTGTGGCAATGACCGATTTTGTTGCGCCCCAGAGGATTTCCCCTGCGATGATGTCTTCCAGAGAAAGCGGGGTGGCGAGCATGGCATCGAAGGTCTTCTGGTAATACATGCGGACAAAGGATGTATAGGTGTTTTCGAAAAAGGCGTTGTACATGATGGTTATGGCGACAAGAGCCGGGGCGATAAAGAGCACATAGGACACGGGCGCCCCCTGGTAGTTCACCTGTTTTATGAGAACTCCGAGGCCAATTCCGAAAGCCGCCAGGTATAGGATGGGTTCGAAAAGCGGTACCAGAAAGTTTATGAACCAGATCTTGCGGTAGACCACAAAGTTGCGGCTCCAGACGCGAATAAGCCGCCAGGAGAGATTTCCGATGCGAAGCCTGTCGATCATTCCCGAAGCTCCCTTCCCGTGAGTCGCAGGAAAACGTCTTCGAGGGTGGCCAGCCTCTTAATGCACCGGTCCTTGCAAAGCCGTTCCCCGATTAGGTCGAAAAGCCCGTCGCCCTCAACTCCGTAGAGGATGATTCTGCGGTCCAGGACATCGTTCAGGAAGCCGTGGCCATTTACGAATTCCCTCACCTCGTCATCGGGGTCCTCAATTTCCACTACGTAGTCGCCCGCATGGGAGTGGATGAGCTCTGCGGGCTTTCCTTCCACGAGAATCTTGCCGTGGTCCATCAGGATCAGCCTGTCGCAAAGCCGTGACGCCTCGTCCATGTAATGGGTGGTGAGAAGAATCGAAATGCCGTTTGCCTGAAGCAGTTCCAGCCTTTCCCACAACTGGTGCCGCGCCTGGGGATCGAGGCCGGTCGTGGGTTCGTCGAGAATGATAAGCTCCGGATTGTTTATAAGCGCTCGTGCCAGCACGAGCCTTCGCACCATCCCTCCCGAAAGGCTCGTTACCTTGTCGTCCTTTCGGCTCTCAAGGGCTATGAACTTGAGCAGTTGCAGCGATCGATCCCTCGCCTCTTTTCGCCTAAGATCGAAATAGCGTGCGAATACTTCCAGGTTCTGGAGTACGGTAAGATCCGGGTCGAGGTTGTTATCCTGCTGGCAGACGCCGATTTTGGCCCGTATCCGACGCCACCGGGTCTTGATATCCAGGCCGAAGACTTCGAGCCTGCCGGAGCTGATCGGAGAAAACCCGTAGACCATCCGTATGGTGGATGTCTTTCCGGCGCCGTTGGGGCCAAGAAGCCCCAGGCATTCGCCCGGCGAAAGAGTAAAGGAGACGTCGTCGACAGCCCGCAGATTCCCGAATTTCTTCACCAGGTTCGCAGCACGGATTACATGTCTGTTGTCGTTGTTCATTCACGCAGAATAAATTGTAATGCGATGAAGCTCAACTGAAAAAAACGGAAGCAGGAAGCGGGAAGCAGGAAGCGCGCGTGTTGGGGGTCGCTGCGCTCACCCCAACTTTGTGCAAGACAAACCGGCCACGAAAAAAACACCAGCAAGGCCTCGGGTGGCTCCGGTTGAGTGCGCTTGACGGCCATGCTTTGAAGATGTTACTGGTGAGGCTGGATTGAGTTCAGTAAAAAAGGAGGGTCGGCAATATGAGCGGTGTTTTTGAAAGTGGTGAGATTTCGGGAATGCGTCTTTCCAACCGGTTCGTCAGGTCGGCGACCTGGGAGGGGTTGGCTTCTGAAGAGGGCGCCGTTACGCCCGCGCTCATCGAGACGATGCGCCGACTGGCAAACGGGGGCGTGGGGCTGATAATCAGCGGGCATGCCTATGTGAGCCCCGAAGGGAAGGCCGGTCCCTGGCAGCTGGGAGTCTACGGCGACGAACTGGTTTCCGGACTTAAAACGATGTCGGAGGCAGTCCACGACGTGGGTGGAAAAATCGTGATGCAGCTCGCGCATGCCGGCCGGTTTGCACCCAAAGCGCTCACCGGATGCCCCCCTCTTGTGGTCTCCGATTTCGAGGGGCTTTCCAAATCGCCGCGAACGGAGATTGCGTCCCAAGAGATCGAAAAACTCGTCAGGTCATTTGCCGATGCAGCGGCACGAGCCAAGGCGGCGGGCTTTGACGGGGTTCAGATTCACTCCGCCCACGGGTATCTTCTTAGCCAGTTTCTTTCTCCGATCTACAACCGGCGAAGCGACGAATACGGGGGAAGTGTCGAAAATCGCGCCCGAATTCACCTCGAAGTGCTGAGGGCGATTCGCAACGCGGTCGGAGTGGATTTTCCTGTGCTGATGAAGCTAAACTGCCGCGATTTTGCTGAAAACGGGCTTAGCCTCGAGGATTCGGTTCAGGCCGCATCCCTTTTTGCCAGGGGAGGTCTCCACGCTATCGAGGTGAGCGGAGGCATGCTCGATGGCGGAAAACTATCGCCCAGCCGCCCGGGAATCGATTCGGAGGAAAAGGAGGCCTATTTTTCAGAGGAACTCAAAGCCTTCCGAAAAGCAGTCGATATCCCGTTGATCCTGGTTGGCGGCGTAAGGTCCCTGGAGGTTGCCGAGAGGCTTACCCGCAGCGGACAGGCCGATTACATCTCGATGAGCCGCCCGTTTATATGGGAGCCGGATCTGGTGAACCGCTGGAAATCGGGAGATACCCGCCGGGCCAACTGCCGCTCCGATAATCTTTGCTTCAAACCCGGCCTTGACGGCGAAGGGGTACAGTGTGTGACCGCGAAGCGGCTGCAGGCTAAAAACTGATCTCTATGCGTTCGGGGAACTCGGCGAAGAGTTCACTTTTCTGCAACTCTCCTTGAGGGGTGAAGAAGTGCATGGTACCGTCTTCATCGCAGAACCATACCTCTTTTGCCCCCGCTTCAAAATAGAGTTGTTTCTTTCCCTGTATTCTTTTGAGGCTGTTCGAGGGAGATTTTACTTCTACAACGACTTCGGGCGATCGGGCAAAAAGAGTAACGCGAAAACCGTGTTTTTTAAAGAAGGCGCTACTGCCCCATGCGACGTCGGCCACCTTCGTTCCCGCAGAAGTCTCAATGGGGCATTCGGGAAGGACGTTGTCTTCTTCCCCCAGGCGATTGAACCATTTGATTATGCGCCCCTGGTAGAGTCCGTGCGTGCCCGTTGCCGGCGTCATCACGATTTCACCCCACTCATTTGTCTCGATCTTGAAGGGCAGATCCTGAAGGCTTGGATGTTCGATCACTTCACGCCATTGCATATGCGCCTCCTTCCGTGCGAACAGCCCCGCGGAACCCGAAGTGGGGAGTTCCCGTTTCCCCTACTATAGGAGTTGCCGACCGATCTGCCAATGCGGAGGAACTCTCCTACGACTGTTCTTCGGTGCGGCAGGATATTCTGTCCTCAATGGCCCAGTCGGAAACGTCGATGTATTTGAAAGCGCCCGAGCCGTCGGGAAGAATAACGCGGCTGATTCCCGCGTTTATGATCACTCGCTTGCAGAGAAGGCAGGGAATGACCGGGGAGGCCAGTTGTCCCGTCGCCACTTCCACGCCCGTCAGGTAGAGATCCGCGTCTGTCATGTCCAGCCGCGAGGCATGGATAACGGCGTTCATCTCCGCATGAACCGCCCGGCACAGTTCATAATTCTGCCCGGAGGGAATGTTTCTTTGCTGCCGGATGCAGTAGCCGAGATCGATGCAATTGGTAGTCAGACGCGGGGCGCCGTTATAGCCGGTGCTGATTATCTGGTCGTTTTTGACGATAACCGCTCCGAACCGCCTCCGTAAACAGGTGCTCCGCATCGCCACCGCCATGGCGATATCCAGGTAATACTGGCTTTTAGTCGGCCTTTTCACGTTTATCTCCCTTCCTGCTTCCTGCATCCCGCTTCCCGCTCCTGTATTTAGAACACCAACAGGCAGGAATTCAACCCGAAAATGAAAGCTATTTTCCCGTTGACTTTGAGCGGGCCATCACATAAGCATTCCACCATGTGGTTTAATTATTTCGCATGCTGTGTGGCGCAGATCCGGAAATTCTTTGTCGACGAAAAGGCGTTCCAATGGCTCAAAAAGAAATGTATGACGTTGTTATCATAGGAGGGGGGCCTGCGGGTCTTACGGCGGGAATCTATGCCAAACGGGCGGCCCTCGATGCGGTGCTTGTCGAAAAGGGCGTTCCTGGCGGGCAGGCCTCCATTACGAAGGGAGTGGAAAACTATCCCGGGTTTATCGAAATCGGGGGGTTCGAACTTTCCGATAAATTTTATCAGCATGCCCTGTCCTACGACCTGGAGACAATCCGCGATGAGGTCACAACGGTTGAACCGGGAAGCGAATTCCACTCGGTACGACTTGCCGGCGGGGAAGTGCTCCGGGCGCACAGTATAATTCTTGCTGCAGGGGGAACAGCCCGAAAATTGAATGTCCCCGGCGAGCTCGAAAATTTCGGAAGGGGCGTTTCCTACTGCGCCACATGCGATGGTTTTTTCTTTCGCGACAAGGTCGTGTGCGTGATCGGGGGAGGCGACACTGCGCTCGAAGATGCGCTCTATCTGGCCAAGATCACCAAACACGTCTATCTGATTCATCGGCGCGACGAGTTTCGGGGAAGCAGGATTTTGCAGCAGCGCATATTCGCAGAACCTCGTGTTGAAATCATTTTGAATACGATTCCCACCTCGATTCTCTCCGATGACAACGGCGTGCGTGGTGTAGCCCTCAAAAACACCGTGACGGGGGAAGAAAAAGAACTCCCGGTGGACGGCGCCTTCATCTTCGTGGGCTTTTCGCCCAATAGCTCCCTCGTTCCTGCGGGGGTCAAAATGAGCGCCTCGGGCTATGTGGTGACCGACGACAAGCTCGAGACCACCATCCCCGGTATTTTTTGCGCCGGGGATCTGCGGGAAAATTTCGCCAAGCAGATTGTAATAGCCGCCTCCGAAGGGTGCATTGCCGCCCTGGCTGCGGCTCGCTACGTCGAGACAAGAAAGGGGCGCGCAAAGCTCGCTTAAGTTGCCGGCCAGTGAAGAAGCAAAGGGAAGCAACAGGGGCAAACAGCTCGCTTCGGACATGGTTCTATAGAAGCGCCATGGCCGTTCTGATAGTTGGCCTTATCGGTGCGGCGCTTATCTTCTACAAGTCCTCGGCAGACCGTTTGCAGGAATACCCGGACAGGGCAGGGCAGGTTCTGCCCTCGCCTGATAATTCGAAGCAGTATCTTCGCCAAATGGAGCTCTACGGCGGCACGGCGAACGTGCTCGCCTACAAGTTCAGAACCTGGTTTATCGGCTTGTGGCGGGGGACCACACTTGCTTACACGATAATCTTTCTGACCCTCCTGGTGTCTTCGGGGCTCTTCTATGTGGCTTCCTGTCTGCCTCGGGATAAACCCTGATTGCATCCGGGCGGAAGGCTTTTCCTGTGCGGCGCGTTGCGCTATAATGAGCGCAATTCAATGGAAAAACGTGAATTTGTTTTGCGGGGCCTGTTTAGCTCTTAATTTCGATAAAAACCGAACCACCGAGGGGCGTAGTTCTCCAAACGCGGGACTACGCATCCTCGACGCAGGGTTGAGGTGGAGGGGGTATCCCCTTGCCGACTCGATCCGGAGGTCGCGGAATAGTGTCACCATTCTTGAGAAAATACAAAATTGCCGCCCTTGCCGCCCTTGCGGTACTCATTGTCGGATGTATCGTCTACCGGGTAACCAGCCGCCCGCAGTCGCTGGTGCTCACGGGAATAGTCGATACCGACGAGGTGCAGGTGGGCCCCCTTGTGCAGGGGCGTATCGAAAAACTTCTGGTTCAGCGGGGCGATTCGGTCAAAAAAGGCCAGTTGCTTGCCGTGATCCAGCCACAGGAATTACAGGCGGACTCGGCCTTTTATGTGAACAGCGAAAAGGAGTATGCGGCGCAGAAAGAGCAGGCGCAGGCCGAGCTGCAGTATCTGGAGGCGCAGACGCGCGAGCAGATCCGGCAGGCAAAGGCGAGTCTTGCGATGCACAACGCCGATGTAGTTCAGGCGAAAGCCGATCTCGATTTTGCCAAACACAACCTGGACCGAGCCAAAACGCTTCGGGCGAGCAACGCCAATTCGGTTCAGGATCTGGATCAGGCGCGCACCAATTACGATGCGGCAAGAGCGCACGTCAGTTCGCTTCTCGAACAGGTGAGGGCCTCGCAGGCCGCACTGGCCCTGGCGGAAGCCAATAAGGTGCAAATAGCCGCGAGAAAAGCGGCTCTGGCCTCCAGTCTTCATCATCTGGCCGCGGCCCGCGCGCAGACCGAGAAGGCCAATGTGGTTCTGGGCTACACGGAGGTGCGCGCGCCCATTAACGGCATAGTCGACGTTCGCGTTTCCCTGCAGGGCGAGGTGGTGAGCCCCGGCCAGACGATCGTCACTCTGATCGATCCGAACGACCTGTGGGTGCGGGCCGATGTTCCCGAGAGCTACATCGACCGTATCCGTCTGGGCCAAAAGCTGACCGTGCGTCTTCCCTCCGGCGCCACACGGGTGGGGACCGTGATTTACCGGGGCGTTGACGCAGGCTATGCGACCCAGCGTGATGTGAGCCAGACCAAGCGCGACATCAAAACCTTTGAAATCCGTTTGCGCTGCGACAACCACGATCGCAGCCTGGCCCTGGGGATGACCGCCTATGTCGTCCTTCCGGTGAGGTAGGGCAAATGGCGGTTTGCGCATCTCCTGGTGTTTCCCGTCCGGATTGTGCTGTCGCAGTCGAAGAGCTCACCAAGTCTTTCGGCAATTTTGTGGCAGTCGATCATTTGAGCTTTACGGTGGGCCACGGCGAGGTATTCGGCCTGCTTGGGCCAAACGGCGCAGGCAAATCCACGCTCATCCGCATGCTCACGACTCTTGTGACTCCAACTTCGGGCAGCGCCCGCATAGCGGGCTTCGACGTGGTCAGTTGCCCCAAAGAGGTGCGGCGCGCCATCGGGGTGATCCCGCAGGCGATGACCTCCGATCTCGACTTGAGCGCGGAGGAAAACATGTCGATATTCGCCAAGTTCTACAACATTCCGCGCGACAGGCGCCGCAAAATCATTGCGAAGCTCCTGGAAGCTGTCGATCTGGCCCAGTGGGCCGATAAACCCGTGAAGATGTTTTCCGGCGGCATGCGGCGAAGACTCGAAATTGCGCGCGGGCTGGTAAATGAACCGAAAGTCTTCTTTCTCGACGAACCCACTACCGGACTCGACCCCGTCTCGCGGGTCTCCGTGTGGGAGATGCTTGCGCGTCTGAAAGAAGAGGGCGATCTTACGATCCTCATAACCACCCATTACATGGACGAAGCCGATAGACTCTGTGACCGCATCGCCATTGTGGATCACGGCAAACTCGTGGCCCTCGATTCACCGCTCAAGCTCAAGGCGTCGGTGCCGGGAACAAACGTGATCGAGGTGAGTTTTTCAAAGACCCCCGACGGCTGGCTTCAGGTGCTCGAGGCGCTCCCCGATGTTGCCGAGGTGAAGGCCGAAGACCATATCTATCGAATCGCCTCGCATAACGGCTCGCGCACCGCAGTCGCCCTCATGGACGCGGCCCGGAGCGCCGATACGGCCATTGCGTCTCTTTCCGTGCAAAGCACAACCCTTGACGACGTCTTCGTCCACTACACCGGCAGACAGCTTCGCGACGGGCTGCAGGCTCCCGTGGCCAGCGACAGCCCGTTTATCATGAGAAGGGAATGATCGTTTATGAAAGATGCCTGGAGCCGTATATGGGCACTCATCGAACGGGACCTGCGCCGTTTTCGGCGAAGCCCCACGCTGATGGTGGTCTCGATGATCCTGCCCCTCGTCCAGCTCATTGTTCTGGGAAATGCGTTCGGAGGAAAGATAAAGAACCTGAAACTCGGCGTGGTCGACCAGGATTACCGACAGCCCGCCGTGAGGCTGAAGGGAATGCTAAACGCCGTGACGGTCAATGCCCAGACCTTCCGGCCCGTTCCCTATTCCGACATGGGACAGGCCATGCGCGACCTGAAAAACGGTAAACTCAACGCGGTCCTGAACATCCCCCCCGATTTTTCGCGCTACGACCTCTCGGGCCAAAACCCTACGGTTGCCCTGATCGTCGATAACACCGACCAGTTCAGCTCTTCGGCCCTTACCACGAGTCTCACCGATCTGCTTCAAGCCTACGACGCCAAACCCTCTTTTTCGCGCCAGAACCATGACGCGACACTTTCAGTCGTCGAAGTCTACCCTTATGTGCCTTATATCCAGTTTTTTCTGCCCGGAACCATCGTGCTCGCCGTCTTTATTTCCTGCATGATCGGAGGCGGCATAATGTACATAGACGATAAGGCGCGGGGCCTGCACGAAGGATACCTCACAACGCCTCTCACCAAATTCGATCTCATCATGGGATTTAATCTCTCGGGGGCAATGAAGGCCATGCTCTCCGGCCTCGTGCTCATAACCATCGGCTCTCTTATCGCAGGGATTCCACACCCGCTCGATCCGCTGCGGCTCGCCAGAATGCTGGTCCTGGTCGCCTTCACCTCACTTGCGCTCATCAGCATGATGTTTCTCATCATGGTGCGGGTAAACGATCCTCTCGTGCCCCGGGCCATTTTCGGGGTCTTAAACGTCGTGCTGTTTTTCCCGAGCGGCGCCGTTTACCCCATACAAGCCTTTCCTGCCTGGATGAGGGACTTTAGCGTCGTCAACCCCTTTACCTATGCCGTAGACGGATTCAAATCGCTCGTGTTGAAAAATACCGGCCTTGCCGCCATCTCGGGCGACATCCTGTTTCTCGCCGCCTTCGCCGTCCTGTCCATGGCGGCGGCTACGCGGCTGTTCCGGCGAACTATCTAGGGGAAGAGAAAAGCGGAAAAGCGCGGGGGCTTGTGCCCCCTGCACCCCCACGCCGCTGCGCGGCTCAGTTTGGCGCTTGCGGCGTCGGCCTTTGGCCGGCGCCGCAAGCGCCAAGCGGTCGGTCCTCACACGCGTTGCGCGTGAGGACCGAATCCCGGGGGTGCAGGGGGCGAAAGCCCCCGCGCTTTTAGCTCCTGCGCTCTTCCTCTTACAAAGGAGCGCGATCTGCGCTCAGGCGTACAGACTGCGCGCTGTTCGTCGAGGCCGCTCCGAATTCCTGCGCCCAATAGTAGCGATAGGCTGTTGCTCCGTTTTCGGCATCGCCCACGCCGGTCTGGGTGAAGGTGGAGTTCATGATGTTAGCGCGGTGGCCCGGGCTGCTGAAGAGGCATTCGAACGCCTCGGCCGGTGTCGAGACCCCGGCGGCCAGATTTTCTCCTACCACCGAAACCGGGTAGCCGCAGTCGAAGACATTCTGCCAGAACTGTTCGCCATCGCTTAGTTCATGCGCAAAATAGTTGTGGCTTGCCATGTCCGTTGCATGGCGTCGGGCGGCTTCGGCGAGCTGGTCGCTGTATTCCAGGCTCTGCAGTCCGTCGGCCTCCCGCTCGAGATTCACCAGCTCGAGGAGTCTGCGTGCATCCGAGGTCGCTCCGGCCCCCCTGTCCAATCCGCCGGTACCCGACTGGCATGCTATTTCCCGGATGATATAGTCCCGGGGATCACTCGACACGGGATTTTTCATCACTGAGACGGGGCGAATCTGGATTATGGACGAGGGCAGATAGACCGAGCCGAAAATGAGACCGTCCCGCACAACCAGGACCACCCGGCCCCCTTGTACTCCCTCGATTGCGCCCGTCCACATCAAAAAGCCGTCAGGTCCGTGTACATCTTGTTTTTGAAGGGCCGTCAGATGCAGGTTGCCAAAGAGTTGGAGCTGAATCGAATTCACGCTCGACCGGTATAAAAGCTTGTCCGGACTCAGTTGCGCAATGCGTTGCCTGAGGACCACGCGGCTTAGCGGCTGCAAGGTCGCGAGGGCTCCCTGAGTTGTTCCGGAAGACTCGCTGACCAGCAGCACCGAAGAGTGCGCAACAGGCGCCAGAAACAGCAGGCTACAAAAAACGATGGCCGCACAAAATCTCGATTTCATGGTCGTTTCCCCCGCATCCGCATCGGCTTGATGGGCCCTTCGGCCCCTTACCGGTTTTGGGTTGGGACTCCCCTTGTTTTACAGGGAGTCATCGGGAAATGAGGCAAACGCCATGCCTGCCGGGACTTTTGGATACACAATCAATTTATGCTGATATATCAGTACTATAATTTCGGACTGCAATGGACGCACCCATAGCGCTTGCCTTGGTTGACTCCGAGTGCGAGATTTAAATGTCACTTTCGTAATTGGAGGTCGTAATTAAAAATTCTGTTTCTCTCTGATTGGAAAAGTTAGGCAGGCGATTCGCTCACGTCAAGCGTGCATATATTCTGGCGCCTTCGGTCAATGCGCCCTCGAGTCCCACGGCGAAGCCGTATTGGTCTACGACGAGGACCTGCCCGGCCATCGCGGCGGTGTAGAGGCTCTGATCGCAGGCGAGGAGGGCATGCTTCACCGTCATGCCCTGGTAGATGGTAACCTTTCGATCGTTTACGAAAACTTCGATCCGCTCGTTCACTGTAACCCTTCCCGGGGTCAGTTTCTGATGATGATCCTGCTCGGGTGTGCGGCTCCTACGGGTGAGTTTTTTCGTATGTATTCGACGACCGCGTCGCGCAGCGACTGTTCGGTAGAAATGTTTCGTCCGTGTTTGAAAACATCGAACCGATCGCCTCCGGTCGCCAGAAAATCGTTTGTGGCGACCCGGTAGGAAGCGCGGTCATCGAGTGGTTTGCCGGCCACTTCCACCGATACGATTCTTTCTCCGGTGGGTTTCGACAGATCGTAGACCACGCGCAGCCCGGAGACCTGGAGATTGACATCGCCGTAGGAAACGCTTTTCTCCAGGGCTTTTCGGACCTGGCGTCCCGTCAGATCCATGCAGACGATGTTGTCATCGAAGGGCAGGGCGGTAAAGACTTCATTAAGGGTTATCGGTCCTGCGGCGATACCCGCGCGGATACCGCCCCGGTTTTGAAAGGCGATGCGAGCCCCCGATGCGCTCCGCATGGCGTCGGCCACCAGGTCGCCCATGGCGGACTCCCCTGTCGAACTCCTCTTGAGATCGGCCGATGCGGTTCCGATGGTCTTGGAGAATTCAGCTTTTATTTTCGATTCATACTTATCGACTATACGGGCCACCACGGGATCGGGTGGGGCGGACTCGGGCGAAACGGGCAGCAGTTCGTCTTTTCGGGTAAAGCTTACGATTTTCTTCGTCTGTGTGTCGAAGCCGATTTTCATGACGCCCAGGTAGAGACCGTAGGACCCTGCCTGCACAATGACCGTGCCCGATTGCACAATTGGGTCCTTTATCGCTGTGTGGCTGTGTCCGCCGACAATCAGATCGATTCCCTTTACCTCCTTTGCCAGCCGCTCGTCGTCGTAGAGGCCGAGATGCGTAAGAGCTATGACTATTGAAGCCCCCTTGGCTCTGACACTTCTTATGAGAGAGGGCATGACCTCTCGGGGCCAGCCAAAGGTCAATCCTGTCAGGTTTTCGGCCTTTGTCGTGTAGCGTGTCTGGGGGGTGGTCAGGCCGATCACGCCGATCCGAACACCCTTTCTTTTGAGGATTATGTACGGCTGGACTCCTTTTATAGGTGCTCCCCCGGTGGTTAGAACATTTGCCGAAAGCACCGGAAAGGAAGCCCTGGAAATGATCGAGTGGAGCACGTCCTGTCCCCAGTCGAACTCGTGATTTCCCAGGGTCATTGCGTCGAAATGGAGGTAATTCATGATATCTTCCACAGGTTTGCCGTGGAAGATATTGGAAACCGGCGTCCCCTGGAACATGTCGCCCGCCGAGAGAAGAATCGTGCCTTCCGGATTTGCCGCCCTTTCTCTTTCGATCATCGTGGCCAGGTACGCTGCTCCGCCGACCTCGCGTGCATGGTCGAAAATCTTGTTGCTCAACGGGGCAAACGGAACGATATGCCCGTGGGTATCGTTTATGTGGAGGATGGTGAGATTGACTACAGGGGTTCGGGCTGCGAGAGCGCCCGGGCAGGAAGACAGCAAAAAGAGGGTCGCCGCAAAGATCGTGAAGGTTACACGTTTCAATCCGGGTGGCATTCGCATCTATTTTTCCCTTTCGATCCGGGCGGAGGGCGAACAGCGCAGCGGTTTTCTTCCTGCTTTCCGCTTCTTCTGGCAACCTGGGGCCGTGCTTGACAGGCGATCGGTTGCCAAGTATTTTCAGTAAGCGCGACGTAAAGGTGCGCTGGTACCATACCATATTGGAAGGTGATTGCATTGGAAAAGATGCTGCAGGATAGAGTGGCCGTCATAACGGGGGCAGGAAGAGGCATCGGGCGGGCGACGGCTCTATTGTTTGCGCGCGAGGGCGCAAAGGTCGCCGTGAGCGATATCGATGAGGCTCCGGCACAGCAGACCGTAGCGGAGATACTGGGAGCGGGCGGCGAGGCGATTGCCTGTGTGGGCGACGTAACGGCCGCGGGGTTTGCCGAGACTCTGCTTGCCGCAGCGGCTACGAGGTGGGGAGCGGTGCACATCCTTATAAACAACGCGGGCTTCACCTGGGACGGCCTCATTTCCGGGATGAGCGACGAGCAGTGGGACAAAATAGTCGATCTGCACCTCAAGGCTCCGTTCCGCATGATCCGGGCGGCAGCGCCTCATTTTGTCGAAGCCGCCAAAAGGGAGATGGAGGCGGGAGGTGTTCCCGTTGCCCGAAAGATTGTCAACATTTCCTCGGTTGCCGGAGTCTCCGGAAACCCGGGCCAGGCGAATTATTCGTCGGCCAAGTCGGGGGTGATCGGTCTCACCAGGACTGTTTGCAAGGAGTGGGCGCGCTATAACGTCCAGTCCAACTGTGTGGCTTTCGGTTTTATAGAAACGCGTCTTACGGCAGAAAAGGAAAAAGGAGTAGACGTTGAAATAGACGGCAGAAAAATTGCCGTGGGTGTTCCGGAAAAGCTTCGGCAGGGGTTCATACAGATGATTCCCGCGGGACGTCCGGGTACGCCCGAGGAAGCGGCAAGGGCGCTTCTTTTCTTTGCCTCACCGCTTTCCGACTATGTTTCGGGCCAGCTTCTCGTCGTAGGCGGCGGCTTGACGTAACACTCTCCACCAACCAGTCGCCGGCGCCGGGAAAACGCGTTGCACGCTCCTCTACACTGATTGGAGGCGTCCCATGAACGTCGGTCACTATCTTGCCCTGAACGCCAGGCGGCATCCTGAAAAATCCGCCCTGACCCATGAGGATCGAACCTACACCTATGACGAGCTAAACTGCGCGGTAAACCGTGTGGCCAACGGGCTCAAGGATCTCGGGATCAAAAAGGGCGAAAATGTCGCCCTGTTGCTGACCAATACGGATGCTTTCCCGATAAGCTATTACGCCCTGGCCAAAATCGGCGCGGTCATCGTCCCCATGAATTTTCGGCTCGTAGCAGCCGAGGTCGGCTATATTTTCAACCAGTCCGAAAGCGTGGCGGTGATCGCCGACAACGCTTTCGAACCGATCGTCGCGCAGGCCCGAAAAGAGGCGCCCTCTCTCAGGCACGTGATCGCAGTTCCCGCCGCGAAGCTCGAAGGGCACCTGTCGTTTGAAGACATCTTTTCAGCAGATCAAGCCGAACCCGGTATAGCCGTTCATCCCGAAGACGACCTGCAGATCCTCTACACTTCCGGCACCACGGGGCGCCCCAAGGGGGCACTGTTCGACCATCTGCGCACGGTCAAAGGAAACTTTGCCTTTACGGGGTCTTTGGGGTTGAGCGTCGAGGACCGACTCCTCCACGTCGCACCTCTTTTCCATTCGGCCCAGTTGAATATTTTCCTCAATCCCGGAATCTTTCTCGGCGCCTCCCATTTCCTTATGCGCGAGTTCCATCCGGTTAAGGTGCTCGAAGCGATCGAGAAATACCGGATCACCTACTTTTTCGGCGTGCCCACCATGTACAACATGATGGTGCAGGCCGCAAAGCCCGGGGAGTTCGATCTCTCCTCGATCCGTCACTGCGCCTATGGGGCTGCTCCCATGGCGGCGCCTCTGGTGCGCCGGAGCATGGATCTATTCAAAACGGAGCAGTTCTACAGCCTCGCCGGGCTCACCGAAGGCGGACCGAGCGGAGTCTATCTATCCCCCGAGGACCACCGGACCAAACTCGGATGCTCGGGAAAACGGCCTTTGCTCATGACCGAAGCAAAGCTTGTCGGCTATGACGGCGCTCCTGTGGCTGCGGGCGTTCACGGCGAACTGCTGCTCCGCAGCGAGATCATGATGAAGGGCTATTACAAAAAGCCTGCCGAAACGGCCGAAACCTTCGTTGACGGGTGGCTGCACACCGGGGATGTGGCCGTAAGGGACGAGGACGGCTTTCTAACGCTGGTCGACCGGCTAAAGGATATGATCATTTCGGGGGGCGAAAATATCTATTCGGTGGAAGTGGAAAACGCCCTCTACAAACTCCCGAAAATCCTGGAGGCCGCCGTGGTCGGCACCCCCGATCCCGACTGGGGCGAAAGGGTAAACGCCGTCGTAGTGTTAAAGCCGGGGGAGAGTGCAGAGGCGCGTGAAATCCAGGAATTCTGCCGCGTCCACATGGCCGGCTATAAAATCCCCCGCAATGTGTACTTCGTGGATTCGCTGCCCCGAAATGCGTCGGGAAAGCTTCTCAAATACGAGATCCGAAGGCAGCTGAGCAAGCCCGCCAACTGAGCCGCGAAGCGGCGTGGGGGTGCAGGGGGCGAAAGCCCCCCGCTCTTTTATTGACTGCCCCTCGTTCCAATGTTATAAAAAAAAGTTATGCGAAGCTGCTCATCGATATTTTACTTGTTTTCCACCCCGTGTGGATTATATATCCCTTCCCGGCTCACGCCGCCCTGAGAGATTCCTTTCTATCGTCTATTACCAGGCCTGAAGCGATATAGATCGAGCGAAATGCTTTTGTCGGTCGCCCCCGATCCGATCATGATTTTTTTGCTTTCCCGGAGGAAGCTCACGTGCACAACAATCTTTACAAAAAAGAAATCAAACGGCGCAGGACCTTTGGAATCATCAGCCATCCCGACGCCGGCAAGACAACGCTCACCGAAAAACTGCTCCTTTTCGGCGGGGCGATACAGATAGCGGGGGCCGTCAAGGCGCGCAAGGCCGCGCGTCACGCCACCAGCGACTGGATGTCCATCGAGAGGGAGCGGGGCATTTCGGTCACCACCTCCGTTATGAAATTCAATTATCGCGATTTCGAGATGAACCTTCTCGATACGCCCGGCCACCAGGATTTTTCCGAAGACACCTACCGGGTGCTTACCGCCGTCGACAGCGCCCTCATGGTGATCGACAGCGGCAAGGGCGTAGAATCCCAGACAGAGAAGCTGATGGAGGTCTGCCGGATGCGAAATACCCCCATCATCTCTTTCATCAACAAGCTGGACCGGGAAGGCTTATCGCCCCTGGATATTTTGAGCGAGATAGAGGATAAGCTCCAGATCGAGTGTACGCCTCTCTCCTGGCCCGTGGGCATGGGGAAGAATTTTAAGGGCGTCTACAATCTCTACCGCAGGCAGCTCCACCTTTTCACCCCCGGGCTGGAAACCGGGAGGCAGGATGGAATCGTGATAGAAAACCTTGCCGACCCGGAACTCGACAGGCTTCTCGGCCGACAGGCCGACGATCTGCGCGGTGATGTCGAACTTCTCGAAGGGGCGGCAAATCCTTTCGAACTCGATCACTATCTTCGGGGAAACCAGTCGCCGGTGTTCTTCGGAAGCGCTCTCAATAACTTCGGGGTACGGGAGCTTCTCGATGCGATCGTTGAAATGGCTCCGACCCCCGGAGTGCGTCCCACGGCGACACGGGATGTCCATCCGGCCGAGGAGTCTTTTTCCGGGTTTGTTTTCAAGATCCAGGCGAATATGGACCCGGCTCACCGCGACCGCATCGCCTTCCTGCGGATCTGCTCCGGAAAGTTCACGCGGGGAATGAAGGTTTTTCACCATCGGCTGGGCAAGGAAATCACCCTGGCAAACGCCACCATCTTCATGGCCCAGGACAGGACCAATGTCGAGGAGGCCTATGCGGGGGATATCATCGGCATCTACAATCACGGGACCATCAAGATAGGGGATACCTTCACCGAAAAAGAGCCCCTGCACTTTACGGGAATCCCGAACTTTGCGCCCGAGCATTTCCGGCGCGTACTTCTCAAGAATCCGTTCAAGATGAAGCAGCTTCAAAAAGGGTTGACCCAGTTGGCAGAGGAGGGTGCCGTGCAGTATTTTCGCCCGCTCATCGGCTCGGATTACATCCTGGGGGCCGTCGGAGTCCTGCAGTTCGACGTGACGATCGCGAGGCTGAAGGATGAATACGGCGTGGATGCGGCCTATGAGCCCGTGGGGTATTCCGCCGCGCGCTGGATCGGGTGTGAGGACAAAAAGAAGCTCGACGAGTTCGAAAGCAAACACCTGGGGAATCTGGCCCATGATTCGGAGGGGCATCTGGCCTATCTTGCCCCCAACGCATGGCGCCTCGATTTCGTGATGGAAGATTGGCCCGCGGTTACGTTCAAAAAAACCCGGGAACACAACCTGTGAGAGCCGAAATCAGGGCCAAGGAGGTTTTGCCGCCGTGCTTGGAGCGATTGCCGGTGACATCATCGGCTCGGTCTATGAACAGCGCCCGATAAAGACGGCGCAATTTCCCCTGTTTCAAGACCGTTCCCGGTTTACCGACGACTCGGTGCTGACTCTTGCCGTCGCCTGCTCCATTATGGAAAAATCCGACTATGCGGAGACCCTCAAAACATTCGGCCGCAACTACCCGGACGCAGGCTACGGGGCGGCCTTCCATAAGTGGCTCGATTCTTCCGAACCCCGGCCCTACAACAGTTGGGGAAATGGGGCGGCAATGCGGGTGAGCCCGGTGGGGTTCGCCTTCGATAGCCGCGAAGAAGTGTTGCTCGAGGCAAAAAAAACCGCAGCGGTCACTCACGACCACCCCGAAGGGATCAAAGGGGCGCAGGCCACAGCACTCGCCGTATTTCTCGCCCGCACCGGCTCGACCAAAGAGGAAATCCGTGGGGAAATCACCCGTCGCTTCGGCTACGATCTCGAGCGCACGATCGATCAGATAAGGCCCGGCTACAGTTTTGACGTCTCCTGCCAGGGAACGGTGCCCCAAGCCATAACAGCTTTTCTCGACTCCCACGATTTTGAAGATGCCGTGAGGCTCGCCGTCTCGCTAGGCGGGGACTCCGACACGCTCGCCTGCATTGCCGGAGCGATCTCTCAGGCCTTCTACAGGCAGATCCGCCCGGAGATAGTTTTGGAGGTGCGGCGAAGACTTCCCGGTGAATTCCTGGATATTCTCGACAGGTTCAGCGCTCTTTTTCCCTCAGGAAGGCTGGAGTACGAAGGCAATGGGTGAAACGAGAACATTGGACTGGGAAGACATAATACTGGGGTTTAGGCGTACAACGAAAGATTTTCTTGAAACTGTTGTAGAAAACCTGAGTGAATCCTTTGTTGTCACTGATCTGGACGGAAAAATTGTATACTACAACAAGGGATCCGAGAAGTTGTACCAGTATAAACCTGAGGAGATAAGGGGACAAAACATTGTAACCCTGGGAGTCAGGAAACCCAATGTCCTTTCAGAGATGAGGAAAGGAAACACTTTCCGGGGAGAGGTCCTGTGCAGAAAAAAATCAGGTGAGATATTTCCTGCATATATAATCTGTATCCCTTTGCGCGACCGGAAAGGCCGTCCCATGGCAATGGTTGGAGCGGCCAGGGACTTGACTGAGGAAAAAGAGATAAGCAGGCTCAAGGAATTCAATGAAAATATCGTTACATCCCTGAATGATGGCATCCAGGTCATCTCTAGGGATGGATATGTAACCTTTATAAACAGGCGCTTCGAGGAAATCCTCGGATACAGCAAAGATGAGATAATAGGTAAACATTACCGGACTTTTATTGAAGACGATGCCCTGGAAATGTTTAAAAAGAATGAAAACAAACAATGTGAGGACATAAGAATTGATGCTTTCGAGGCCACATATGTCACAAAATTCAATAAAAAAGTACCAGTCCTCGTCAGCTCATCGTATCTCTACAAAGATGGTAACTATGATGGAATGATCAACGCCATAACTGATCTGACCGAGATTAAGCTGCTGAAGGAAGAGCTCTATCAGTCGGAAAAATTGACCGTTCTTGGAACCCTGGCGGGCGAAATAGCTCATGAAGTAAATAACCCGCTCAGTGGGCTCCTCCTGGCTGTTCAAATGCTCATCGAAGACGCAAAATCGGAAAATATCGATCGTAAGGAACTCCTGCGGGAACTTCGGGACATCGAGAAGGATGCAGTTCGCTGTAAGAAATTCATAGAAAAAATTCTCGGGTTCACCAGAATGGTACCGGAAGAAAAATGTCCACTCGATATTAATGAAACCATTAACGATGCTTTGATGTTGGTGCAGCGGCAGGTAAAACTCGAGAATATATCAATCGTAAAAACATTTGCATCGGAGAAGCTTCATGTCTTCGGCAACTCCAACCAACTCCAGCAGGTGATTATAAATATAGTAAATAACGCACGAGATGCCCTTTCACTATCAGGAGGGACGATCACCTTAAAAACATGCGCCAAAGTTGAAAAAGGGAAAAAAATCGTATCCATTGAGATCAACGACACGGGAGAAGGAATCCCCGATGGCGTACTATCCAAATTGTTCGATTCTTTTGTTACAACAAAAGCAACAGGCACGGGGTTGGGCTTGTCGGTCAGCAAGAAAATCATAGAGGATCATGGAGGAACGATTTCGGCGGCGAATCTTAACAATGAGGGGGCATCCTTTATAATCACCCTGCCGCGAAGTTTAAAAAAGCGCTCAGGTCGCAGAGGTCGAGATGAACCGCAAATTTGAAGTGCTGGTTGTCGACGATGACGCAAGCATACGGAAAAGGTGTGTACAACTTCTCCACAAAAAAGGATATGCAGTCGAAGGCGTAAACTCCGGAGAAGCCGCACTTTCCATGGTAGAGAAAAAGTATTTCGCCCTGGTGATTGCCGACATCCGGATGCCGGGACTTGGTGGCATAGAATTGCTTGAAAAAGTAAAAGGACTAAGTCCCCAGACCGAGATGGTCATGATTACGGGCTACGCTACCGTGGAAAGCGCCGTAAAGGCCATCAAACTCGGGGCCTATGATTACCTCACCAAACCTTTCGATATCGACCGGATGTTGAAAGTGGTGGAAAACGTCCAGGCAAAATTTTCTCTCGGAGAGGAGGTCCGGTTTTTAAGGGAGAAGCTCGATACCTACTCGGAGTCGAGCCACATTGTGAGCGTCAGCGAGAAAATGGTCCAGATTTTCAAACTCATTGAGAAGGTGGCGCCAATAGACTGCAATGTCCTCATTCAGGGCGAAAGTGGGACGGGAAAAGGTCTGATAGCACAAGAGATCCACTGGAAGAGCCCAAGGAGTGCGAAACAATTTGTCGTGGTGGACTGTGCCTCCCTGAGCGAAACATTGCTCGAAAGCGAGTTGTTCGGCTACCAGAAAGGTGCGTTTACCGGTGCTTATGCCCACAAAGACGGTTTTTTCAAAGTCGCAAATCACGGCACCATCTTCCTCGATGAAATAGCCGAACTGCCCATGCCGCTCCAGGGAAAGCTCCTGCGCATGACCCAGGACCATGAAATAGTACCTGTGGGAAGCACCAAACCCGTTAGAATCGATGCCCGGATAATCGCCGCAACGAATAAGGACCTTGAAGGACTGGTCCGGCAGAACCGCTTCAGAGAAGATCTCTTCTTTCGCCTGAACGTGGTCGGGATTCATGTGCCTCCTTTGAGAGACAGGCGTGAGGATATACTTTTCCTGGCGCGTTCCTTCCTCGAAAGATTCAAGCTGAAGTATCAGAAAGCGGACTTGACGATGGGCCCTGAGGTTCTGTCTGCAATGCAGACCTATGACTGGCCGGGAAACGTGAGGGAATTGGAGAACCTGGTGCAGTACCTCGCCGCCGTCTCTGAAGGTGATACGGTCAGGACTGAATCGCTGCCGGAAAAAATGAAGAGTGCATCCGTCTGCAGTGGGATCGACAACAGTCTGTCTTCGGATGACGACTTTAACGCAGTCAGAAAGAAATATTTGGACGACTTTACCCGGCGTTACCTGCTCAAGGCCCTCCGCCAGAATAAGGGGAATATCTCCGGCACCGCGAAGCAGATCAACATCCGCCGATCGTCTCTGCAGAGAATGATCAAAAGGTTGGGTATCACCGATACGGAATCAAATTAACGGTATGCCTCCCTGGAGAGGCATGACACGCCCCCTGCGATCCTAACCCGGGCCGGGCCCTCAATGGTCCGATTTATGGCGTTATTTCAAGGTGCAGATCCGCTCTCTCGCCTGTCCTTTTTTATTCTCACCTTTTTTCAACCGCCTCTTCACGGTAGCATCACGGGCCGCGCGGGAAACATGAAATACTCATCCTTTCAAGATGTTACCTATAAAACCCGGCTCTGGCCAATTTGTTGCAAATTATCGGGTCCAAACAAAATTGCCAGGAGGACTACATGAGACTACCCCGTTTCGATTTCCGCGAGCCATCGGTGGTTGAAGAGGCACTTTCCCTGCTGGAGGAGTTCAAAGGTAGTGTAATTCCGCTGGCAGGGGGTACAGATCTTATTCCCATCATGAAATATGGTCTCGAGACACCCTCAACCGTCGTCGGGCTCAAGAGAGTGAGCGCTTTAAGGGGCATTTCGCTAAATAGCGGCAACGTCCATATCGGAGCAATGACTCTATTGGTGGATATGCTATCTTCTCGTACCCTGCTTGACAATTTTCCGGGTCTGATTCAGGCGGTCAAAGCGGTGGCCGCTCCCCCCCTATGGAATGTCGCCACGATCGGCGGGAACATCTGCCAGAACAGCCGTTGCCTGTACTACAATCAATCCAAAACATGGCGGCTCGAAAGACCGGCGTGTTTTAAGGCAAAAGGCGATGTCTGCCATGCTGTCCCCGCGGGAAGGAAGTGTTTTAGCGTCTATTCGAGCGATCTGGCACCGGCCCTGACTGCTTTGGGCGCCACGATCACCATCCGGAGGAAAGGACAATCGAGGACCATTCCTCTCCAGGATCTGTTCAGCGGCAATGGCCTATCTCCTTTTACTATGGAGAAGAGCGAGCTTCTGACCGGTGTGGAGATTCCTCTCCCACAGAAACGAAGCAACTCAAGCTACATAAAAAAGCGGATGCGATCCGCGGTGGATTATCCGCTCATTTCCGCCTCGGCTTCAATTGTTTGCAACGAGGACAACAGGATAAAGCAAATACGGCTCGTCCTGGGGGCCGTGGGATCAAAACCAGTGATAGTCGGCAGTGCGGATCAGATTTTTGCGGGTAAAACCATCGATGAAATCGACTTCGATGCTCTCGGCGACAATGTCAGGAAAGAGACCCGTATGGTGGATAATCTGATGCTCCCCGGATCGTACAGGAGACAAATGCTGCCCGTCATCGCAAGGGATGCCGTAAGGGCTGCCTTCCCTTCAATTGTGGAATAGGAGATCACATGGAAAGACCAGCTAAGCGGTTAATTTCATTACACATAAATGGACAGGAATATGACCTGGCCGTTTCCGCCAACCGGACACTACTTGAGCTTCTGCGGGAAGATCTCATGCTCACCGGGACAAAGGAAGGTTGCGACGATGGGTCTTGCGGCGCCTGTACGGTGTTGTTGGACGGCGCTCCGGTAAGATCGTGCCTCCTGCTGGCAATGGAGGCGGAAGGCAGGGAAGTCACCACCATTGAAGGGCTTGCGAAAAAAGATAAGCTCCATCCCATACAACAGTCTTTCATCGATCACGGGGCCATCCAGTGCGGGTATTGTTCCCCCGGTATGATTCTGACCACAAAAGCGCTGCTCGATCAAAATCCCAATCCATCGGAGCATGAAATCAAGGTCGCCATTTCGGGGAATTTCTGCCGGTGTACAGGCTACAACAAGATTGTTTCCGCAATTGGGGCAGTCCGTCAGAATTCGAAGGGAGATGAGTAGACATGGACGACCTTCTGTATATAGGCAAATCGGTCCCCAGGAAGGATGGCCCCATTAAAGCCACTGGAAGGGCGAAATATACGGTCGACATATCGCTTCCGGGAATGCTCGTGGGCAAGATCTTGAGGAGTCCCCATCCCCATGCGCGGATCGTCAGAATTGATACGGGTAAAGCGCAGAAGTTGCCGGGAGTAAAAGCGATAGTGACTTCGGCCGATTCGCTCAAAATCAAACACGGCTTTGTGGAAACCCCCCGCTACCCGGCGGACCAGTATCCGATTGCGGTGGATCGGGTACGCCATGTGGGAGAGGATATCGCAGGAGTCGCTGCAATAGACGAGGATACGGCCGAACAGGCAATTTCTCTCATAGAGGTTGAATACGAGATACTCCCGGCGGTTTTTGACCCTGAAGAAGCTATGAAACCTGGTGCCCCGGAAATCCATCCCAACCACCCAAGGGTGGATGAGCCGTACCGCAACATCGGAGGCAAGACCGCCACTTCGTGGGGAGACGTGGAGAAGGCCTTTGCGGAATCGTACCTGGTCCGTGAGGACAAGTTCTACTGCCAGATGCGCGCTCACGCCTATCTTGAACCTCAAGCCACGGTGGCCCACTTCGATTATTCCGGAAAATTGAATGTATGGACCTCGAGCATGGGGGTGTTCCTCAAAAGGGCGAAACTTGCAAAGACTCTGGGGCTGCCCTACGGGAATGTGCGAGTTTTGAAGAGCTATGTAGGCGGTGCTTTCGGCGGCAAAATAGACCTTTTTCACCACGAGTACATAGCTTCTTTACTCTCCATGAAATGTTACCTGCCTGTGAAGATCGTATACAGCCGGGAAGAGGTCTTCAAGGCGGCCCGGCCGGCTCAGCCCCTGATTGTGGAACTTAAGACCGGCGTGGCAAAAGACGGCACGATCCTGGGACAGCAAATCCGCACAACAAACGACAGCGGCGCCTACCATGGAAGCGGCGTGGTGGTAATTTTCCTGGCCTGGGGATTTGCAATGACTCCCTACCATGTGCCGAATATGCGGTACGAGGGCTATTCGATCTATACCAACAACCTTGTGCATTCTCCGCAACGGGGGCACGGGGCGCCGAAGATGAGGTTCGCAGTAGAGTCCCAGTTTGACATGATCGCTGAAGAACTCGGCATGGACCCGATCGAATTTCGTCTCAAAAATGCCAGAAGGCCGGGCGATAAGCTCCCGAACGGGGACTCCGTCAAAAACTTCGGACTGATGGAATGCATTTCCCGGGTGGCCGAGCGTACTGATTTCAGGGAAAAACACGAAAGGGCCACACGCGAGCGCAACTCCAACTCTAAAATCAAACGCGGCATCGGTATTGGAACGACGGCCTACTTTGGCGGCTCTCTCATTTATCCGAACAGTTCCACGGTAATAGTGAAACTAAATGACGACGGCAGCGCTTCGCTCCAAACCGGTGCTCTCGATATCGGGCAGGGCTGCGAGACCGTTCTTTCCCAGATTGTGGCCGAAGAGCTGCGCATCCCGTATGAGGAGGTGCAGGTCTATGCGGCTGATACGGAGTTATGCCCGGTGGATATCGGGTCGTGGATCAGCGGGCTCACCTTTGTAACCGGTAATGCAGCAAAGAAAGCGGCCGCTGCGGCCATGAGAAAGCTCCTCGAGGTTGCCGCCATGGAACTGGGTGAGAATGTTAACGACCTCACTGCGTGTGACAAAAAGATATTCGTGAGCTATGCACCCGAGAGAAGGATTTCCTATGCAAAGGCGATCGCGGCAAGCATCGCCAGAAACAGGGGCGATTCCATAATCGGCGAGGGCCATTTCCGAACCATGAAAGATGAACCGACTCACCCGAGTCTCGCTACGGCAAAGGGCCGCTGGTCGGAAAACTATTCCAACTATGCTCAGGTTGCCGAAGTTGAGGTGAATACCGAAACGGGCGAGGTGAAAATAGTCAAGGCAACTACGGCCCATGACTGCGGATTTCCGATAAATCCCCAACTCGTTGAGGGACAGATCGACGGGCAGGTTTCCATGGGGCAGGGCCACATGCTGGGTGAGGAAATGAGGATTGAAAACGGATACGTCATCAATCCCTCATTTCTCGAGTACAAGATCCCCTGCGCACTCGACATGGTTGAGACCGACTACATCGATGTGATCACGGAAAAGTATGAACGAGGCCATCACTATAACACAAAAGAGGTGGGGGAGGGCTACGTTTCGGGAACTGTCTCATCTGTGGCAAACGCTGTCTACAACGCGACCGGGGTGCGCGTTAAAAGAACGCCCATCTATCCGCAGGACATTCTGGCGGGACTGGAAAGGGTTCGCAGGGCGGAGTGATCGAACCGGACACCATTTACGGGAAAAACAAGGAGATGGTTATGGCAATGATGTGGAAGCCCGAGCTGGAGACATTGTCCAGAGAGGAGTTGGAACGAAGGCAGCTCAAACTCTTCAGGAAACAAATGCACCATGTTATGGAAGAGAGCCCTTTTTACCGGCGCAAATTTGCCGGAATTCATCCAAGTGACATTAAGACGGTCGACGATGTCCGGAATGTTCCTTTTACCACCAAGCAGGAGCTTCTGGATTCCCAGCAGGAATACCCGATCTATGGAGACTTTCCGTGTATCCGGCCGCATCAGGCAACACGGGTCTTTCAAACATCGGGCACAACAGGAACTCCGCTACGGATATCCTGGACCAAAAAAGACTGGTTCGAAACATTCTACGACCAGTTCAGCTATTTCCTTTACGGATACGGGGTAAGCCCCGCCGATGTGGCTTTTTTCCCGTTCATGTATGGGCTGTTCGTAGCCTGGTGGGGTATGCAGGCGACCATGGAACTCCATGGCGTCACTATTGTTCCCGGAGGCGGCCAGACTTCGGAAAACAGGCTGCGAAGCATTATCGACTGGGGAGCGACAGTTGTTTGCGGGACCCCCACATACATCATTTTTCTCGGCGAATTGGCCGAAAAAATAGGAATTGACCTGCCTGGTTCCAAAGTGCGGATCGTGATTACGGCTGGCGAACCGGGAGCGCAGGTGCCATCTACGAAACAATTGATAGAAAGGCTCTGGGGGGCCAAAAACTACGACGATATAGGAAGCACTGAAATTTCCAATTTCGGGTTCGAGTGTGTTGCGCAGCAGGGAACGCACCTGATCGAAAGCATGTTTCTGCCCGAGTCGCTTGATCTGGAGACGGGAAAACAGGTCGGGCAGGGAGAAATCGGGGAATTGGTTCTAACGAACCTGTGCTGCGAGAGCATGCCCCTTTTACGGTACAAAACCAAGGACCTGGTCAGGTTCAACTATGACGCGTGCGAATGCGGCAGAACTTTTCTGCGTATGGAAGGTGGAGTGCTTGGAAGGGCCGACGATATGTTCCATTTCGGGGGGGTGAATATCTATCCATCTGCGATCGAAAATTTCATCAGAGGGGTTCCCGAATTCGCCAGCGAATACCAGTTGGTGGTCCCGCCCCAAGGCTCGGGGGAGAAATTGCTGATAAAGGTCGAACCGGCTACCACTGATATATCTGAAGATAGGATGCACGAAGCGGTAAGCAGGTTCGTCAAAGACGTGAACTACAATGTGAAGATCACGCCGCGGGTGGAAATAGTTGAGTCGGGGAGCCTCACCCGCTTCGAGGGGAAAGCCCGAAGAATCATCAGACTGTAATTCAGAGAGTTTTAATGAACGCACAGAGGGTAATCATTGTTGAATCGGACGGAGCAGCGGAGCGTCTCATTAAGGCCCCTGCTCCTCCGGTTCAGGCCATCCCTTGCAACCGTGGAAGTGTCGGGCACACGGGCATTCACCGGGATCTTGACACTTTGGCCGATTACCTCGCCCTCCAAGACGGATGGAAAGCGATTCCGACCCGCACATGCCCTGGAAACCGAAATTGTTGAGTTCCTTATAATTTCCAACTTGAGAGGTGCACCATGATCTTACACGATTTTTTCTTCCTTGCCCAAACCCTCTGAGACTCCTGCTATTCCTTAATTTCGGGGACCTTGTACTCGTCGCCCCCGTGTATTTTGAACCGGAACACCACCCTGTCGGTTGCGCCGAAAGCCGGATGGTAGGGCTCATCGACATGATATCTGCCATTCGGGGGGATGTCGCCAATAACGATGGTCTTGCTCCAATAAACTCTCATTTCGTCCCTGTCCATCGTGTACATATCCAGCGCCAACCCCCGCACGGGCCGATCCGATTTATTTACGATATAGCCGGTGATGCGACCATCGGGAGTAAGCTTGAAGTCCCTGTAAAACAGGACATCGCTTCTCGTTCCACAGGTGTTGTGCACCCGGCCGTTGCTGAAAAAGGAATCGGCCCGGGCGAAAACGGGAAAGAAAAGCAGACCCAGCAAAACGCATCCGGCAGCTCGTTTCATCATCATTTTCTTCTCCTGCGGTTGAATCCGTGCACCTTTTTCGGTGGATCTCAAAAAAAAGTACCGAGGCTTATACACCGAGGATTTGCCTGACGCAAGCGAAAGCGAAACGAGCCGGGGAGCTGTCCCCATGTATGTCCCCATGTAACGGACGAGTGTCGGGCAGGAAGGTTTGCAGACGCACCCCGGATCCGAGAGGATAAAATCGATCTGTGCCGAGCCCGATTTAGGGTCGGAAACCGAATGGAACCCGAGCTGGATTGCCAGCCCGTTCCGGAACCCGGAGGAGATGCCATGCATGTCCCCATGCAAACCGTTGCATGTCCCCATGCATGTCCCCATGCAAATCGCTGCATGTCCCCATGTCAGTGACATTTTTTTCTTTACTATTCCAACCTTATCCTATATTGATGTGCCCATGTATATAGCGACTGTCCCCAATCGAAATTCGAAGCCGACTGTCTTGCTGCGCGAAACGTGGCGCGAGGGCAAGAAAGTCCACAAACGCACCCTGGCCAACCTTACCAGTTGGCCCGAGGGGAAAATCGAGGCGTTGCGCAAGCTGCTCAAAGACGAGCTGCCCGTCGATAGCGAGCGCACCGTTGTGGTCGAGCGCTCCATTCCTCACGGCCATGTCGAAGCGGTACTTACCGCAATAAGAAAGACGGGACTGGAGACGATGATTTCCTCCCGCAGACGCCGCGAGGAGGACCTGGTAATCGCAATGCTTGCCACGCGACTGCTTCACCCCGACTCCGAGCCGCACACCGCCGGGCTCTGGCGCACGACCACCCTGGCTGAAGAACTCGGGGTCGATCGAGGCGAAGAAGGGGACTTTCACGCAACCCTTGACTGGCTGCTCGCCAAACAGGGCAGGGTCGAAAAGATTTTGGCTGCCCAACGCCTGAGCGAGGGGGGGACGGCGTTTTACTACGTGACCGGCAACACCTATGACGGTCTTCCCCGTGCATTTTCAAAATCCCTCCAGGCCCAGACGCGAATCGAAGACAGGCCTACTTTGGTATGCGGCATGCTCACCGACCCGAAAGGCTGTCCGGTCGCGGTGGATGCCTATCCGGGAACTACCGGCGACCTGAGTCTAGTGCCGCACATGGTGGAAAAACTAAGGGCGCGTTTTGGCCTCGAACATGTCGTCATTATCGGGGATCGCAGAACGCTCAACCATTTGCAGATCGAAAGACTGAAAGATTTTCCGCATATTGGGTGGATATCGGCACTGCGGTTCCAGGCGATTCGAAAGCTGGTCCAGGGTGAAAACGCATGTTCGTTTGTCTTCGATGGAAAAGATCTGGCGGAGACCGATTCGGCGGGTTTTCCGGGAGAACGGCTGATCGCCTGCTTGCGTAAAGCCCTTGGCGAGGAACGCAGTCTGGAAAGGCAGGAACTGCTGAGAGCTACTGAGGAGGAGCTCTCAAAGATAGCTCATGAGGTATCCCAACGGGCGTGGCGGCCGCTGCCCAAGGTCGAGATTGCAAGGAAGGTCGGAAAGGTGCTCAGTCGTTTCCGGATGGGCAAGTATTTTGTCCTGACGATTGAAGATGGAGCCTTCTCCTATGCCCGTAAATACGAGGCGGTAGAATGCGACGCGCGACTCGATGGGCTCAATGTCATCCGAACCAGTGAGCCGAGTTGGAAGATTTCCGCAGAAGACGCCGTACGGGGGTACAAGGATTACGCCCGGGTGGAGCGCGCACTGCAGGGGCCCAAAGGGCCTGACTTGTTGGTGAGGCCGATCCGCCAGCGCTCCGAGGACCACGTGCGTGGCCACCTTTTTCTATCCCTGCTGGCCTATTACGTAGAGTGGCACATGCGACAGGCCTTGGCGCCGCTTGTCTCCGAGGAGGAGCCGTTCGAAACTCTTCGAGGAAGGTCGGAGTTTTCGGCCCCGGTCGAGGCGACCGAAAAGCAGATTTTCGAAGAAACCTTCGAGGGCCTGCCGGCGCGGAGCTTTAAAGCGCTTTTGGCGGAAATGGGCACCCTGTGTCGGAACAGGTGCCGAATCGGCCCAAGCTCGGATGGCGTCCTGTTCTGTTGTGCAACCGAGCAAACCGAGCTCCAGAAAAAGGCCTTCGACCTCCTGGAGGCCTATGAACCAAATAGTGGCGAGACCTTTGCCGGAAACATCGGTCTGAGCGAAGGTGGCTACAGGCCATGAATCTTCCGGCTCTTTAGGCAATGAATCCCGATTTGGAGTGGCAGCTATGAAGAGAAAGATAGCGATTTCATTTGGGATACCATTCTGTGCCGCTCTGTTTTTGCTCTTTGCCGCACTCTCGTTTGCGGGGTCCGGGCCTGCCGGATTGCCGCAGAGCAATTCCCTTCGAACCTTTTCCGTTCAGGAGTGTTCCCGAACGGAGCCGGCCGTCGGGATCAGGGGGGATTTCGCCTACCCTGACGGGGCTTTGCGCACAACAGTCATTGTCCCCGAAAGCCTTCCGGCCGGGAAATACGTGGTCGGGGCTGCTCCCGGGATTGCAGGCCGAACAGCCTTTTTTCAGGATGAAGTTGCTCTATCCTGCGACTATCCGACAGCTTGGGAAACAAGCATCAACGTTACCCGGCTCCTTTCCCTCACTGCTCCCCCCCCTCCGTCCGCCCTGCCCGGGCCGGGCGGCCCCCGGGCACCTCCCGCACCCTTTGAGCTTTGATACATGAGAGAAACTTGAAGGGTTCAATCCTCCCCTTCGACCCGACCGGAAGCGAACACTGGTTTGCGCGCCGGGAGGAAGATGGGGGTATTGGCAAACGCAGGGGTCCGGGAGATCGCGAAAGTGTCCCGGCTTCCGCGTAACATCCAACGCTCGGGAGGTAAATTAGAATGAATGTCTCCTTATTCTCTTCCATGGTCTTCGTCGGCTCCCTGCTTGCCGGTTTTTTAGGGGCTCTCACCGGTCTGGGAGGCGGTATTGTCATCGTCCCGATGCTTGCGCTGCTTTTCGGCGTGAGCATTCGTTATGCGATCGGGGCCTCTTTGGTTTCCGTAATAGCCACATCCTCGGGGGCCGCGGCCGCCTATGTCAAGGAAGGGTACTCGAATATCCGTCTGGGCATGTTTCTGGAAGTGGCCACAACAGTGGGAGCGGTTGTCGGCGCAGGGGTTGCCGCCTTCATCTCCACCAAGGCAATAGCCATCATATTCGGTCTCGTTCTTTTGTACTCGTCCTATCTTTCCATAAAAGGGAAAAAATCCACCCCCGCAGAGGATGCTCCGGCCAACTACTTCGGTAAATGGCTGCATCTGGATGACTGCTATCCGGAAGGAGACGGAACGGTTTCCTATCATGTGCACTCGATTCCGACCGGCTTCGGGCTGATGTGGGTGGCCGGAGCGCTTTCGGGTCTATTGGGCATCGGGTCCGGGGCGGTCAAAGTGTTGGCGATGGACCAGGCCATGCGTGTCCCTTTCAAGGTTTCCACGACGACGAGCAACTTCATGATCGGCGTCACAGCGGCAGCCAGTGCAGGCGTTTACCTCGCGCGCGGCTACATCGATCCGCTTTTGGCCATGCCGGTCATGCTTGGCGTGGTTTTCGGCTCCTATTTCGGTTCGAAGGTGCTTGTCAACTCCGAGGTCAAGATGCTTCGCATCATCTTTGCGGTCGTCATCGTGGTGCTCGGTGTGGAAATGATCTATAGCGGCATGACAGGGAGGCTTTAGCCATGAGCAATGAAAAGACCATAAACATCTCCGAGGGCGCCGGCGCTATCGATTTCCAGCCGGGCGAAAAGAAACCGCCGGTCATTACCGATCAAATGCTTGATCAAATAGTGGGCAACCTGCTGCGGATAGGTGTGATCGTAGCCTCGGTGGTCGTTGCCATCGGCGCCGCCGTGTTTTTTGCAAAACATGGAGCGAGCCATGAGCATTACCACGTTTTCAGGAGCGAGCCGGGACCTTTGCGCAACGTCATCGGAGTGGTCAAAGACTCGCTTACGTTTTCGGGCCGGGGAATAATGCAACTGGGCCTGCTCCTGATGATCGCAACACCGATCATGCGGGTTATCTTCACACTGGGTTCTTTCATAGTTCTCAAGGACAAGGCCTACATTGTGATCACGATCATTGTTCTTACCGTGCTGCTGATAAGCCTGACAGGAGTGCGCTGGTAGGGTTGCGGAACGATTGGAGGTTTGTAGCGGGGCGATGCTGCAGGTGCAGGGTCGCCCCGACTGCATTATGGGGTCTTTTAGACAGCGTGGGGCACTGTGCCCGCGCGATCAGGAAAAATAGGGTCGTCCCTTGACTGTCTCCAGGGCCTTCATCCTGACATCTGTAACGCCGGGAACGGCTTTTACCAACTTCTCGACCTGCTTATCCAGGCCGACTTTTTTTTCATCGATGGAGACCTTCATCTCGACGGTTACCAGGCCGTCATCGGCCTGTATCCGCGCATCCGGTTTTATGCCGATAACAGCCGCGCCGACCTCGGCCGCAAGAGCCATATCGCTTAAGGTCTTCTGTGACTCCGGCGTGGTCCGAAACCGGGCCGATGAGGCGACTGCACAGATTATCTCTGCCGCACTCTCCACCGTAATGTCCCTGATGTGAATGACGAGATCGTAGAGGCTGGGATCGGCTGTGTCGATTCCGTAAAGGTTCTGGCTCCATTTCCTGCGCTCCTCATCATCGGCTTTCAAGACACGCAAGGCTTCCTCCCGCGACACCTTCTCCCGATCCATTTCGGTCTTTACCCGATCTTCCATGTCGGAAATAATCCTCACCTTCAGCGCGTGAGCCACTCCTTCCAGGAAAAAGTGGCCGGCCAACCCATGGTAGACCACGTTGTCGGACACCAGTTGTTTCAGAAAAGCAGCTCTGAAAAAACCAACGTATTTTTCCTTGCCGTGTGTGAACCTTTCCAGTATGGACGGGGCGTCATGAATCGCCCGGATGAGCTGGACTTCAGGAATATTGAATTCTTTGCAGGCGTCGAGGATCACCTCGCGCGCCACGCAACGGTACCCCAGCTTCTGTGCTACCAGCGCGGCGACTTCTTTGCCCTTGCTGTACGAGCCTCTGGAAATCGTAATAACCGCCATGACCGACTCCTCCCGTTTTCTCAAAGTGGCCGATCTCACCCGGTCACCGGAGGTAGGAATGTAAATTAGAAAAAACATGGCTTTCCGGATATGCGACAATGAATCTAGCTGAACCGGCTCCCATTTGCCAGCCCAATCTTCATTGGCCCTTGAACGGTTCGAACTCAAGGGAAAAAACGCCCGTCGCTCCATTTGACACGGTGAGCCACGTGCAAATCGAGCCGTTTTACGCCCGGAAGGGATTGCACGGTTTCCTTCAAGACCTTTGCGACATATTCTTCTTCCTCTACGGGGACTTTGACGTCGACCCGGACGAGGCCGTTATCGGCAAACACTTCGACATCGGGGCGGATGTCGACAAGGGTTGCCTTCACTTTGGCCGCAAGAGCCAGGTCCTCGATGGTTTTTCGGGATTGCGGGGTCGTGCGGAACCTTTCCAAACTGACGAAATTACATATTATATACGCCGCGTCCTGCACGCTCATTTCCGTGACGTGGATAACGAGGTCGTAGAGGTTGGGGTCGCCCGGGTCGATTCCGTACAGGTCGAGACTCCATTTTCTGCGCTCCTCATCGTCGTGTGTCAAGGTGAGAGACGCTTCTTCCCGGCTCACTCTCTCACGCTTCATCTCAAGGGTGATTCTGTCTTCCATATCGGCGATGATTCTGACTTTCAGAACATGTTCGACCCCTTCGACGAAAAAGTGTCCGGCAAGGCCGTGATAGACCACGTTATCAGTCCTCAGCCGGTCAAGCAGCGCCGCCCGGAAGTAGGCGATATATTTTTCCCTGCCATGGGTGAATCTTTCCAGAATGGAAGGGGCGTCGTGAATGGCCCGCTTGAGCCTGATTTCCGGAATATTGAATTCTTTGCAGGCATCCAGGATCACCTCGCGCGCAATACACCGGTAGCCCAGTTCCCATGCGACTCTGCCCGCTATTTCCCTGCCCCGGCTGTAAAATCCCCTCGAAATCGTAATGATGGCCATAAACTGCTCCTGGCGCGGCACCTGTAGATCGGAGTCCGGCTCTATCTTACCCGTTCATGAGAAATAGGGGACACCCTTCACGATTCGAGCTTCCAGGATTTCGACCCCTTTAACACCCGGAACGGCCTCTGCGGCTCTTTGTATTTCCATTGCCCGCTGCGCTTCTTCCTCCAGCGAGCCCCCGATGCTCACCTTCACAAACCCATCCTCGGCACGCACATCGACCTCGGGCGCGATGTTCATGAGACAGGCCCGCACTTTAGCCGCAAGAGCCATGTCAACGATCGTTTTTTGTGACTCTTCGGTCGTGCGAAATCTGTCCAATCCGACCACCTTGCATATCATATCGGCTATCTCGTCTGTGGAGGTCTTCCTGGTGCTGATGACCAGATCGTAGAGGCTGGGATCGCTCGGGTCGATTCCGTATCGGTCGAGGCTCCATTTTCTGCGCGCCGCATCATCGGCTTTCAAGTTTCGCAGAGCTTGCTCCCGCGACACCTTCTCCCGCTCCATCTCCACCTGTATGCGGTCTTCCATATTGGCGAGAATCCTGACCTTGAGAGCGTGCCTTACTCCTTTGAGGAAAAAGTGGCCGGCCAGCCCGTGATAGACCACATTGTCCTGCTGCAATTGTTTCAACAGGGCTGCCCTGAAATAGGCGATATATTTTTCCTTGCCGCTGCTATTTTTGTCCAGGAGGGAGGGAGCATCGTGAACGGCCCGTACAAGCCTGCTCTCGGGTATATTGAACTCTTTGGAGGCGTCCAGGACTACCTCACGCGCAATGCACCGGTAGCCCAACCTTTGCGCCACACCGTTGGCTATCTCTTTGCCTCTGCTGTAGGGCCCCCTCGAGATCGTAATGATGGCCATACGCTGCTCCTCTCATTCCCCTTCCCGTACCTGCTTACCGGACACGTTCATGGCGAATAAATAACTCCACCCTGTATTCGCAGCAAGGCCAATCGGGCAAATGGGGCGCCAATGCGTGTGAGCCCGGCGGGATTCGCCTTCGATACCCGTGAAGAGGAGTTGTCGGAGGGGAAAAAACCGGTGCGATCACTCACGACCACTCCGAAGAGATCAAAGGGGAGCAGGCGAGGGCTCTTGCCGCCTTTCGCGCCATTAAAAGGATTCTCCAAATTTATCCTGAGCGATCCGCCTCAAGGACATCTTCTCGAGCTTTCCCGTCGCAGTCTTAGGTAAAGAGTCAAGAAATAAGACGCATTTTGGCGCTTTATAGGCGGCAAGATTATCTCTGCAGTATTTAATAAGGTCATCTTCGCTAAGTGTATTTCCGGGTTTTAATGCTATACAGGCAACAACTTCTTCCCCCTTGACAAGATCTTTGATCCCGACAACTTGCGCTTCTGCAACCGAGGGAATAGTATAGATCAAATCTTCTATTTCTTTCGGGTAGATATTGAAGCCGCCCCGTACAATCATGTCTTTAATTCTGTCTTTTATAAAACAGTAGCCGTCTTCATCGAAATAGGCCAGATCCCCGGAATGATACCAGCCGTTTTTCAGCGCTGCCTCCGTAGCCTCTTCCTTTCTCCAGTACCCTTTCATTACGAGGGGACCGCGGATAACCAGTTCTCCAATGTCCCCGGTCTTTACACGAGTGTCATCGAGATCGAAGACAGCGACCTCAATTTCGGGTACTATCGGAATGCCGCAGGAATTGGCTTTCTGAACACCTCGGCCCGGAAGCGGGTTCATGAGCACTACCGGCGACGCTTCGGTCGTTCCATATCCTTCGCTCAAAGGCGTAAATTTTTCATTCCACGCCTTGAGGATTGGCTCCGGAGTCACTGCAGCTCCCGTCACACAATAGCGAAGTTTTATCCTCCCCGCATACTCGTCAACCTTCGGGTGGTTGACCAGAGCATGGTACATGGTTGCAACTCCATGAAAACAGGTTGCCCTGTATTTGGCGAGTGCTTCAAGAGTAAGTGTTGCGTCAAATCGTTTCTGCCATACGATAGTTGCCGCCGACATCCATAATTCGCCGATAACGTGAGTCAGGGCATAGGAGTGAAACAGCGGGAGCGAGGCGACCCCTATATCTTTGTATGTCGTTTCGGCCCAATCGGCACAATGCCGGGCGTTTGTCCACAGGTTTTTATGTGTAAGCATTACCCCCTTGGGATAGCCGGTTGTGCCGGAGGTATAGAGAATTCCAGCGATATCGTCACTATTGACGGCCACCGAATCGAACGAGGTGGAATATTTGCGGATCCAATTTTCAAATCCTATAACATTATCCCCATCGGCTCCGTTTACAACGATCATTGTTTTTATTTTGTTCCCGGGGCTGCTGAAGATTTTAAGCGGCTCACCGCTTACTTCCTCTGCCGTTACCAGCAGTACAGGACTACAGTCATTTGTTATATATTCCAGCTCCTTTTTCTTGAGCATCATATTTATTGGATTTACTATTGCCCCAATCTTCATGATTCCGAAATAAAAAAATATCGCTTCGGCACAGTTTGGAAGGAACAGGGAAACTCTATCTCCATTTTTCACCCCAAGATCAATGAGTCCATTTGCGACCTGGTTTATTTTGTCATTCAGTTCCCTGAATGTCCATTGCCCCTGTCCTTCAAAGATCAGGGCCAATTTGTCAGGATGAGCCAACGTCGAGTTCTCTACATAATTTGATACGTTTTGAGATCTCATGATAGTTCCTCTCCCGCTCAGTTTCTCTCCACAATCACGGCAAATCCCTGCCCTCCGCCTGCACAAAGAGTTGCGAGCCCCACACTAAGGTCTCTTTTTGCCATTTCGTGGACCAATGTGACGACAATCCTGGCGCCTGTTGCACCGACAGGGTGACCCAGGGCTATACCGCCTCCGTTTACATTCACAATGTCACGATTCCACCCCATTTCTCTCTCACAGGCAAGGTATTGGGCGGCAAAGGCCTCATTTACTTCGATAAGCTCGACATCCTCCATCCTCATTCCCGCCTTCTTGAGTGCCAGCCGGGTGGCGGGCACGGGACCTATGCCCATGAATGAAGGGTCCACCCCGGCAACCGCATAGCTCACGATTTTGCAAAGGGGTTTTAGCCCCAATTCTTTGGCCCTGTCCGCCGCCGTCATCACAAGGGCCGCCGCTGCATCGTTGAGGCCACACGAATTGCCGGCCGTGACCGTTCCTCCCTCCTTGAAGGCTGCCGGCAAATTCGCAAGCTTTGCCAGGGTAACATCGGCCTTGGGGTGCTCATCGCCATCCACTATGCGGGGGGAGCCCCTTCTTTGGGCAAGTACGACCTTCGTGATCTCGTCGCCGAATCGGCCCTCCTCTATCGCCCGGCACGCTCTCTCATGGCTCAGGAGAGCAAACCGGTCCTGCTCCTCCCTGGAAATATGGTATTTTTCCGCCAGATTTTCGGCCGTCATTCCCATGCCGTCTCCAATGGGATATTCCTGCATGCCCCTCCACAGAAGATCCACCATCTGCCCGTGTTGAAGGCGCTGTCCCCAACGGGCGGTCGTCAGCAGGTAGGGAGCCGAACTCATGCTTTCCGCACCTCCGGCTATAAGTGTTTGCACTTCGCCGTCACGGATGGACTGAACCCCGCAAATTATCGCCTGCATCGCCGAGCCGCAGGTGCCAACTATCTGGAAGCCCGTCGTTTCGATCGGAAAACCGCTCTTGACACTGGCGATGCGAGCCACGTTCTGGTCCAGGGGAGCAAAGCAGTTTCCAAAAATTACGCGTTCGACAACGCTTTTTTCGATACCTGCCTGCGCAGGCAAAGCATCAAGGATTGTCCCCGCAAGAGAAACAGCCGATTGATCCCTCAGTCCACCGCCAAAAGAGCCTATAGGAGTGCGTGTTGCTCCTACAACGACTACCTCTTTCATCCACTCATCACCTCTTTTTGACAATTGAACACAGTAGTGCTCTCCCCGGCTCACCTCCCCCCCGCCAGGCTGAAAAGCAATACGGAAAGAACGATCAACGTAACGCCTACGTAAACGCGGTCTTTTTGGAGCAGAAAGGAAAACACCGTGAAGGCTACTCGCATGATCGGTGTTGCGATGAGCAGGAGCAGGCCGAACTGGATAATTCCTCGGCCGGAAAGCGTGGTGGCCTCCCGTACTACGCCCACAACGCTTCGAAGATCTGAGGGCTCGCCCCTGAAGATATGATAGGCGGGCACCTGGTGTCCGTGTCTTACAATGTAGAGCAGGGCGCCGCAGATCACTATGAGGGAAGAGATCACCACGCCGGCCCGGAGCAGAATGCTGATAATGGTATCGACCGTTTCATCGGAGATCGCGTGTTTTTGAACGAACATCTCTAAATCCTTCCCGTCATACCGTTGTAAATCATTTCGACCCCGAGGATCAGGATGATCAGGGCAAAAAGGATTCGAAGGGCCGTGGGCTTGGACTTGGTGAGAACCTTCGAGCCGAGAAGCGCCCCGGCGACAACTCCGAGCATGACCGGCATGGCGAGGCCGGGGTCGATGTACCCGCGGCTCAAATAGACGCCTGCGCTCGCAGCCGCAGTGACGCCGATCATGAAATTGCTCGTGGTCGTCGAAACCTTGAACGGTATGTGCATGGCCTGGTCCATGGCCAATACCTTCACCGCTCCGGACCCGATTCCCAGCAACCCCGAAAGCCCCCCGGCCAGAAACATGAGACTGAAGCCCGTCGGCACGTGATGGACGTGGTAGGGAATGACGGTCTTCCCGTCCGGATAGGAGCCGTCGAGGTGAAGGGAGTGTGCAAAAAAGTCGGGGGGGTCCTCCGCCTCTTCCGGGGCCGGTTCGTGGCCTCGAAACGAAAGATAGGCGGAGTAGAGAAGCACCAGCCCGAATATGACCGCTATGACCTTGGTGGATATGAGTGTTGCGACGCCCGCGCCGAGAAAGGCGCCGAAAGTTGTGGCCATCTCCAGAAACATTCCAAGGCGGATATTGGAGAAGCCTTCCTTTACGTACGCTGCCGCGGCGCCCGAAGAGGTCGCTATTACCGAAACGAGTGAGGCCCCGATAGCGTAGCGGATGTCCACGCCGAATCCCAGGGTGAGAAGGGGAACGATTACGACTCCGCCCCCAAGCCCCGTAAGCGCTCCGAGAAACCCGGCGATCAGGGACCCCGAAAAAATGAGAGCCGAAAATATGGTGATATCCATGACGCCATTTTCCGAATGAACGGGTTCCTGGATCGAAAGGTCGCCTGTATCGTGACGCTCGCTTTCCATCCCTGCAAAACTTGAGACCCGGCAAAGGAGATTCTCCCAAGAAATCGGTTTGGTCAAGAATTTTTCTAAATAGTCTCCATCCGGAAACCCGGGGACGCGTAGGATGATTCGAACCCGGGTCCCCCTTTGGTTTCCGGATGGACACTAAATAGAATGTAGTGTTTTCGGACGGGACTCTACACTTTATGCTTTATAAAGGTTCCGCTCTGATACTCTTCGAAGGCCAGCCGCAGTTCTTCCTCGGTATTCATCACGATGGGACCGTACCAGGCCACGGGCTCTCGTAGAGGTCTGCCCGAAACCAGCAGAAACCGCAGGGGCTCGCCTGCGCTCGAAACCGAAATGAACTGCCCGTCCTCATACAGGCAGACGCTGCCATTTGCAACCAACCGCTCCTTTTGTGCATCGAAACTCCCCCGGCCCTCGATGACATAAGCGAACACGGTATGACCGGGTTTGGTGGGGTGGCGAAACTCTGCCCCCGCGGGAACCGTCACATCGAGATACTCGGGCTCGATTACGATGCCCCGGGCCGGACCTTCACGATCGTAGAGCTTGCCGGCTATAACCTTGACGCTCACGCCGTTTTCCAGTCCTACCTCCGGAACCTGTGCGCGCTTGATGTCGCGATAGCGGGGCGCCATCATTTTGTGAGACCTTGGAAGGTTGGCCCACAGTTGGAACCCTTCCATTCTGCCCTGCGGATCTCCCTGCGGCATTTCCTGGTGAATGATCCCGCTCCCGGCGGTCATCCACTGCATATCGCCCGAAGAGATGACTCCCTCGTTTCCCATGCTGTCGCCGTGTTCGACCTCGCCCCGTAAAACGTAGGTGATCGTTTCGATCCCTCGATGCGGATGCCAGGGAAATCCGGCGAGGTAGTGGGCGGGGGTGGCGGAGCGGAAATCGTCGAGCAGCAGGAAAGGATCGAAAAGTGCCGTCTCGTTATTGCCAAACACCCGGTTGAGGTGTACTCCCGCCCCCTCGATAGTCGGCTTGCTCCCGATCACCGTGCGGATCGCTCTTTGCTTTTCCATGGACCTCTCCTCACAATCGGCGTGTGGTTGTTAACGGTCGTTGGCTCTTTATTCTATGTCTGAGACCTTTGATGTGCAAGCGGGGGAAGGTTTCGCCAACTGAGCCGCGTAGCGGCGTGGGGGTGCAGCAACTGTCTTGAAAGTCAAGGGAACATGTCAGTTATTCCATACGCTATCGTCCCTTACCATTGCATTCACAATGGTGAGAAGTTTTCTCATACAGGCGG
>JAKAJS010000039.1 GCA_021813685.1 Deltaproteobacteria bacterium
TTTCGCGAAGAGCGGGAAAGGCTCGGGCAGATGAAGCGCGCGAGGGAGCAGAGGGCCTCTCGGATGGAACTGATCCGGCTCCAGATCCAGGAGCTCGAATCGGCAAAACTTTTGCCCGATGAAGATTTGGAACTCGAACGGGAGCGGGCGGTTCTGAAAAACAGCGCCGCTCTCAGCCAGGCGTCGCAGCGGGCGCTACATACCCTCTATGCGGAAAAAGGCGCCGTTTTGGAGCGGTTCTCCGAGGTCGAAAAGGACCTCGGCACGATCCAGGGTTTCGATCCCTCGCAAAGCGGCCTTGGCGAATATCTCCAGCAGGCCCGCATCAATCTCGAAGAACTGGTGCATGCGCTCCGATCCTATGGAGACCGGATAGTGTTCGACCCCTCCCGGCTTGCCGCAGTGGAGGAACGGCTGGCGCTTCTGGGAAAACTTGGCAAAAAATACGGTTCGGGGGCAAACGAGATGCTCCAAAAACTCGAAGAACTCCGCAAGGAGGCCGGCGAGGGCGAGGAGTCGGGGCTTCGCGAAGAGGAGCTGGAAAAAACGATTTCTTCGCTTCGCACCTCTTATCTGGAAAGATCAACCGCTCTTTCGCTCCAGCGCCGCGAGGCGGCCGAAAGGCTTGGCAGGGAAGTCGCCTCCAACCTGGCCGAGCTCGATATGGTTCGTGCCCGCTTCTGCGCACATTTTAGCGAGGAAACCGCAGGCGAGCCCCTCTTCTCCCCCACGGGCATAGACAGGGTCGATTTTCTTTTCTCGGCAAACCCGGGAGAAGACTTGAAGCCGCTCGCCAGGGTCGCCTCGGGAGGAGAGCTCTCCCGGGTGCTTCTCGCCATAAAGGGGCTTCTCAGCAGAAACGGGGACGCCGAAACACTTATCTTCGACGAGGTCGACGCCGGCATCGGGGGCAGGGCCGCCGAGCTGGTGGGAATTCAACTGAGCAGGCTCGCCCTGCACCACCAGGTCATCTGTATCACCCACCTTCCGCAAATCGCCTGCTACGGCAAATACCACTACGTGGTCCAAAAACAGGCGGAGGGAGACCAGACCCATAGCTCCATCCGTATGCTGACAGAATCGGAGCGGGCCGAAGAACTCGCCCGCATGCTCGGCGGCCTCTCCATATCCAGTAAGGCACGCGAACACGCCAAAGAGTTGCTTCAGAGAAGCAACTCTTTGGCGAAGTAATGAGGAATTTTATCCAATATATGTTGCGCAGGCGTCTTCGGATTCCCACGCTGTCACGCTGTACATGCGGTTGTCGCCTGCGTTGAATTTGGCCGAGAGTTTTTCGAAAAGATAGCGGGCGATGTTTTCTGAAGAGGGATTGTTGGTGGAAAAGAAGGGCAGCTCATTCAGATACCTGTGATCCAGCTCTTCCAGGGTCTGCCTGATCTCCGCCTTGATTTCCCCGAAATCGACGAGAATGCCGTTTCTTTGGAGGGTCTTCCCTCGCAGAACCACTTCCACCTTCCAGTTATGACCGTGAAGATTTTCGCACTTTCCGCGAAACTCCCTGAGGTTATGGGCTGCGGCAAAACTGCTGATCACTTTCAATTCAAAAAAACCCTGCTCCACGAAAAAATCTCCTTTTCGCCCTGTCTTTTCACTCCCCGCGGCGGGGAAACCGGCCCCGGCCCCTTTCGGGCCGCAAAAGAGATAACCAAAGGGCCGATTTTTGTCAAACTCTATCCGTCAACGACCCGCGCAAATTAATCGCCAATTCTATTGACTCGCAATCCGATTTCAGTTACATATTGCTTTCTCCAAGGCGGTGTAGCTCAGGTGGTAGAGCATACGGCTCATATCCGTAGCGTCCGGGGTTCGAAACCCTGCACCGCCATTCTTCGATAAAAACCTGCAAGGTTTTTTCTTACATCGTCAGCCCCGTTACCTTCCGCAATCGAGTAACACACGGGCTGACGATGCAGGCCACTGACGAGCCTTCCGGAAATCCCCTGCTTAAACCCATCTCAATATTCCCCCGCGGAAACCCGTCCGGCTTGTTCGATCCTGGAATTGAGGAAGTTTCTCAAGCTGTATTGCGCACCGATTTTCAATTTCTTTCTGATATTTTTCCTGTGAGTGCGCACCGTATTTTCCGAAATGTGCAAGCGAGAAGCAATCTTTTCCGTTGTTGCGCCGTTTTTTATCAGAGAGGCAACCCGCATTTCAGCCGAGGAAAGAATCATGGCGAGGTTGGAATCGGCCGCAAAGCCTGAAGTCAAATCTTCAATCTGCAGGGTGAGCATATCGAATCGGGATTCGAACTCCAGGAGCGCCTCAGAGTTCTTGAGCTTGGCGAATACGGGCAGTATGATGCTCCTCAATTTCAGAGCCGTTCGCTTTTCGATTTCTTCTCTTTCGCGTTGCATATTTTGAGCAAAAACCGCAAGAGCTCTGTTTGTCTCCAGCAATTGACCATTCAGCCTCTCCAGGCGCTGTTGCTGGGCCAGAAGCTTTGAACGGCTGGATTCGAGATCGTCGGCCAGTTTTTTTACTTCACGCTCCTTTTCGAGGAACGTTAAAGCCCTGAAAACCCAATGGCGCAAGAGATCATTTCGAAGCGGCTTTTCGAGCAGGTCGAAAGCACCCAATGGCAACGCCTGAATGGCCGTTTTTTTATCGGCCGGATCAGTCATGACTATAACTTTGGCGTCTGCCGCCATCTGCGCAATTAAAGGCAGACAACAGACACCTGACAGGAAAATATCGAGCAATACTATGTCGCACTTATTGTGGGCCAGAAATTTGCCGGCAGCATCCGAATGCGTAAACCCATTAGCCTCCAATCCCCAATCTTCTAATGTCTGAACAACAGAATCCACCATACCAGGATCATTACCTACAAGTGTTACCTTGTATGTGTTGCGTGCTTTCATAACACCAACTTTCAAAACTTCTTGTAACTAGCACAGATATTTACTTCGAAAACGATAAATCAGAAAAGATATCTGAAGAAATAGTGGTGAAATCCTCCGAATCCTGACCTATTATCGGAGGAATGGTTGTAAATCATTCTGTTGGGAAAATAAGATGATTAGAAGCGGTGTCAAGTATTACCGGCTCGATTCAACTCAAGCAGGCGCCCCAATTCATGGGGAATATCCCATCCTTCCGATTTCCGGTTAGGGAGCAATACACTCTCTTCGTGCCGCCAGAATTTCATCAACTATTGAGCAGACCGCTTCCGCCATTGGCCCCGACGCTGCCGCCGTACATCTGCCAGTTGAGCCATTTGTTGCTCACACTGCTTGCTCCGCCCAAAATCGAATTGACCGAATCCAACCCGGACTGCGCGGAATAGAGCCGGCTCTGCGCCCCGTAAGCCTTGGCCTGATTGATGTCGTTCCAGGCCTGGACTTGCGTGTTGTATTTGATTGTCCGGGCGTTCAGTTCTCCAAGTTCGGCGGTAGAGGTTCTGACATCGAGCGCCGACCCCGAGTTGGGATCGACACCCATGGCGCCGAAAGCAGCCCTCTCGCGTCCGATCCGGGCACCTGTCTGCTCGCGCTCGGCCTCCTCCTTTATCTGCCCCTGCTCAAGGGCCATGTTCGCGTTCTGCTGCGCGATGAGATTATTATTATTGGCGACCTGGGCCATGTAATCGGCGGATTGCGCAGAGGCAACTCCCTGCATGACCGATCCCGCGACTCCGGTCACAATCGAGCCGGCCGCAAGATAGGGCGCCGCTGCAGCCATTACGGGGGCTACGAATCCCATCGGTTACCCTCCCTTTCCCAGAAAATAAGGTTCTCAGTCGTGTTCAACCGTTTTTTTTGCCGCCCAATCGCCCGCACACGCACGAGGCACGGTTCCTCTGTGCTCTATAGTGCGGCATTTGAAACGGCCCCCACGCTACCGGGCCTGTCAGTTCAAACCCCAGCCACCTTACCCACTTGACCCCTCGCGTATGTCTCACGTCGATCCACTCGACAAGCGTCGGGAAAATATCGAGCATCCTGAGCAGATAGTCGTCGCAGTCCTTGAGAAACCGGATTGCATACTTTCTCAGCTCCGGGGTAGAGAGAAACCAGGGGGCGCCAACTCCCGAGAGCACGCCGCCCAGGGGCATCACCCCGAAAATGCAAAGCGGCCTGTGCTCCGGAACCTTCAAGGCCGTCCAGGCGGCAACCGAATGGTCCAATCCCAGTTCCAGAGCGCGCAAAGGCCCGAGGCCCAATGCGGCGCATTCGGCCCTGTCTTCCTCGCCCATATTGTTGGCCAGCCAAAAGAGATGATCCGTATGAGCGGTAACGATTATCCTCATTGCACACTCCGTTTCCTCCGTTTATCCGGGCGAATCCCCCAGACTCATCTCGGGGCTGATTCCCAGAATCGTACAGGGCAGGGGCTGGTCCGCCTGAATGCAGATATTGTCATCAACGGTGTACTGCTGGTAGACGATCACTCTCTGGGTCCCGGTGGTAAGCGGAACGGGGCCGCCCATGGGAACAGCGGGTCCCCATTCCTTTATGGCCGTCATATCGGTAAAATTCGGCCCAACTTTTACTCCCCTTGTGTCCTGCACCTTGATGGAAACCGCCTTGAGCGTTTTGCGGTAGTCAACCGCCTGCATGGCCATCCCCTGCGGCATCATGGGAAGGCTTTCCATCTGCGCGACATAGGGCAGTCCGACTGTTACCACGCTTGCTTTTGTCTGGAGCGAAATCTGTCCGTTTACAACAATTTGTTGGGGCATTACATTTCCGTCGGCAAGGATGCTCACCGTAGCCCCATTTAAGTGGTCGAGACCGGAGACGGTGGTTTGGGCATTCCCCGAGTACTGCAGAGCGCAGTCGAGAAACCAGGCCTTGGTCACGTCGGCTGCCCCCAGGGTTCCCATATTTCGCGAATCCATGCGCTCGATGTATTTCACTGGTTTCCCACCGTTAATGCCGGGGATGGTACGTTCGACGACAAAATAGACCGAGTCGACGTTAACCCCGGCAACCTGTTGTTCGGGTATGGAGACTACCGAAAGGAATTTATCGGTTCCCAGGCACCCGGGCGAATCGTGGTGCGCCCAGGCGTAGACGTTTTGTTCCTTGAGATAGGTAAAACTCAAAAGGATCCCATCATCTCGCACCGTCCATACCTGGTACCAGGGCTGCTCGGCGTAGGCCCATCGCACCATGTTGTGGCCGAAAAAGAGGTGTTGGGCCAAAACGCTCATATCCGTCCCGGTGTAGACGTTCATCCAGAAATTGTAGGCGAGATCGCGTACGATCGATCCCATTGACTGCACGTACAAAATATCGTAGTTCACAACGATTGGCGGGAGGTCGGCGGCACCTATCCATGTCTGTGGAATGACAACGGTATTGGTAGGCGTTATCGGCTGGGGCTGCGTGATGTAGCCGGTCAGAATTCTCCAGATGCCCCCCGAAGTAAAAATCATCAGATCGTTCATGGGGACAAGATGCTTTATGGCGTTCACCTGCTGGGCGGCAATCGTTAGCGTTATGGCATCGGAGCTCTGGGAAGGGTTTGAAACGTCCATGTTGTCATAATCGGCCGGCTGAGTCATCCAGATCGTTTGCGGCGAATTAAGAGAGCCGGCAAAGCATTTCCTTTGCTGGAAGTAGCAGCAGCAGGACGGGTAGTTGCCGGACGGGTCTATCGAAGCCGTAAAGGTCGCTCCACTTCCCCCCGGTTGGGATATTACCAGCGACTCGCCATCCACGTAGCCGGAAGGAGCCGCACCGTTCACCTCGATTTTGGTGATGACTCCGTTTACGATCACGGGGGTAAAGGTCAACCCACTGCCCCCGGAAGCGGAAGTAACGGTGACGTTGCCAAAGTAGTTCTGACCGGCGCAATCCACCGTGGCCGTTACCACTTGGTACAGGGTGAAGCTGCCGGGTTTTATTCCAGTCCTGACATTAAGATGAGCTCGAGCGCCCTTCCCCGCGTTAGCGACCCCGACAATGGGCGCCTGGTAATTTTGCCCTCCGTCTTCGATGGTCACACCGGTAATCACCCCGTTTGACACCGTCGGTGTGAGAACCGCCCCACTGCCGGTTAAATCGTTGACGTAGAGAATCGTATTGGACGGATAGCCCGAACCACCGTTTGTGACCGACACCGTCGCGATTGGGCCCGCATTGAAGGGGTTGGTGTGCGTAGGGGGCGATCTGGAAAAATCAGGTGCGATCTGCGTATCGGTAAAAGATGTGCCTGTCGTCTGACCGATATAGCCGTACATGGCGCCCGCCGGCACCGGTCCGGTCTGCGGGCTTGCCTTGTAGACATAGTAGAGTGCTGCCGCAGTCTCCTGGGCCCAGGAGATGACGTTTTCGGAGCCCGTATTGGAATCGAGAAGATTTGCCTGAACGGCTGCAGGACTGGATGCCAGAGACTGCTCCGGGGGGGAAAGAGAAAGCGCCGTGACCACGTAGGAGTAATAGAATTGCTGACCGGTCGGCGATCCCGTCCCGGAGTTGTGGGAGACGGTGAGGCCCGTCGGCGGGGAGATCCTGGCGGAAAAGGACACCTCGCTCATCGTCCAGGCGTAGTGCTCGGTCCTTGTGAGGTCCCGAGGCGGGTAATTCGGATGGCAAAGGGTCAGAACATCGTTTGATTGCGCCCATTTTATGGTGGCGACATCGGCACCCGCATACGGGGTGGCGAGTGTGTAGACCCTTGCGACCGTACCTCCCGATCCTGAATAGGGCGGCATCCCCGGAAAACCCACGGCGTGACCGTCCAGATCGCTCAGGCCAAAGGTTGTCGCCGTGGCGTTTATGACAAGAAACTGCCTCCCCGGTGTCGAATCGATCGGCATGTTTGTGCCGGCAATAAAGACCTGATCTCCGTTGTTATACCCGTGCGGGACCGATGTTTTGACAGACCCGGGGTAGGAATAGTCGATCGAGGAAATCTGAAAGCTCGGCTCGAGCACGTATCCGCCGTCCATTATGACGCGCATGTACCGATGGCCGAACTCGAGCACATAAGTCTGGGCGAGGTTGAACTGAAAGGGAATAAGATGAATGGGATAGGCGGAGTTTTTTCCCCTTCCAACAAACATCGTACCGGCGCGATTTGACAGCCCGCCCTGCGGCCAAACGAAAAAGTTTCGAAGAAGTCGGCAGCCCAGATGGAATTTATCGAGATCGAACCGGGCGTACAGCGCGGGAGCAAGTTCCCCGGCGCTGAAAGCCGGTTGAATAAAGTTTACCGGCATGATCCGCTCCCTAAAGGTTCAGCAGAAAGCCGCGCACGCTTACGCCCGGCGTTCCCGAAACGTTGCTGTTTTTGTACCAGAAGGAGTTGGGGGTAAAGAGCGGAAGCTCGAACTGCCCCTCGCCTGCAGACGCGTTCTGGACTGCGTAGAGAAGAAAATAATCGTTTGTGCCATCGGCGCTGAAGGCAAACGTGCCCGCCCCCGTCGACGCCAGAAAGTAGGCGCTGAAAAGGCCCGTTACGGCGCCGGGAGGAAACGGTGCGGTGCTGCATTGCGTGTAGTTGGCCTGTGCGGGGAGACTCACGAATTGGGGAATATCGAAAAGGACCTTGTTTCCGAACTGATGAAACCGGATGAAGTGAGCGTTCGCATCGGTCAGAGCGCAACCGACAAGGCGGGCGTAAGTGTAGGCGGAGACATAGGTCTTGTCGACAAAAGTCCAGAAAGGCCCCGTTGAAAGAAGTGCCTTTATGTTGGCACCATCCCCGATCAGCCAGAGGTAGTACCACGTCGAGGCGGTGAGACTTCCGCTATCGAGCCCTCCGGCCCCGAGCGAGGCACCGGAAGCCGTAAAGCTCAAAGGAGCCATATCGACCTGGGACGCCCAGGTCTGGAACAATTTCAACCCGGCTACATTGGGCAGCGTTACCGAGCCGGCATTGACGCTGATGTCGGTATTGGAACCACTGACATTGGTAATCAATAAACCGGCGGGCAATGGCAAAATCGCAGGAACCATAGGTTCCGAATCGATCGCGTACACATAATTTCCATCGGTTACACAGTCGAGAACATCTCCCTTCGTAAAAGCCACCGTCTGCCCCTGGTGGCCGATGATCCCCCCCGTCGGAAGCCCGCTCCACCACGCGGCAAACCTTACCACGGTACAGGTGTCCGCGATGATGATCTTGAACCTGTGCCCCGGTGTCATATCGGAAAATCCGGTGAGTACCGTCGCCTGCGTGTTGGCGGTCTTATAGACGGAAGCGAGCCCCGCGAGGCTCTGCGTCGCAAGATTTGCTGGAAACGTGACGGGTTGGCTGATGGAGAGTGAAAGATTCGATACCTCGGATACCGAGAGCGCCAGTTGCTGCGTCTGCATGGTCAGATAGTCGAGCGCAGCCTCCACGACTTCGGGGTAAAACCCTCCCTGGTTTTCGAGGCTCGTATTCTGCTGGTAGGGCACAACTCGACGGATCGTGATGGACCAACCGTTCGCGAGCGGACTCCCCGACAAGGGATAGGTGACCGTTCCCCCCGGCGTCGGATTTGGGGCACCCAGGATCCCGTTCCCGATTCCGGTGGCCGAATACTGCGAGCTTAACAACACCACCGAAACGGGGGGAGAGACGTTATTGTTGGTTATCTCCACCTGCAGATAGGCCGCTTTAGCCACGGCGAAAGAGTACGGGAAAATCGTGATCGCCCCGTTGCCCTGGTAGGTTACGTAACTTTGCGTGCTGGTCAGCATAGGATTACCTGTTCCTCTACGGGCATGGTGACAAACCCGAGGTTCATGACGGCTCGGGCAGATCCGGAGCCGCTCGACTCTACCCTGCCGGCCCTTGGCGCCGCTGCGTGCGCACAAGGATGACCGGTCGCGACAAACGCACTCACAGCCCAGAAGAGAAACCCCCAAAGGATCAGACTGCAGGCTACCGAGATGGGAAAACCGACTGTCCAGAATCGTCTGCTCATGGCTATCCTACGAGTAGTAAGCGAGTGTAACGACACATGGGGGGAAGACGCACGAAATTGGCCCCCGTCGACACATTATCCACAGCGGCACCTGCCGCAGTGAAGCAAATGGCATTTATTGCGCTGCTCCGCCGGAAACTTCCCACAACGGGAAGACTCCACCGAGCGATTCCCTGTTGTAATAGCGTCATCTATATTTTCTCCCATACGGGCTAGAGATACCCGCAGTTGTCATCATTCCAGCCATTCGACATCCCACCCCTTGCCCGGATCCAGTCGGGTGCGGGATTCGGAGAGATGGGCTGCTCATTGGCATCAACCGCCCTGGCGGTTGTGGCAAGCATCTGCGCCTTGTTCCACAGTTCCTTATCCATCTGCTTATCGCCTATGAGCGAGCCCACCAGTTGAGAGGCCAGCGCATACACGAACGCCTCCGCGAATTCGTCATCCCACAGGTTCGGATCATCCACCAGGGCGGTGTACACGAGGAGGGCATGTTCGATATTGCTCAGGACAACCTTGATCTGATTTCCGGAGGCGTCGTGATCCATGGCGATCTGGTAGCGAGCCTGGTTTTCCAGAGACATATCCGCAATTCCCGGGAAAAATACCGGCGCCCCGCAAATCCCCGGCCACAATGACACTGAGTTTCCTCCCGCCCCCGGAACCATATCCTCGGGATGTTTTACCCGCCGCAATCGCACACAGTCCTGCGGCCATACGTATTCATACAGCCAGGACACGATCCGTGCGGGAGTGCTGCCGGCCGGGTTTGCCGCGCTGATCGGAACGAGGGGCAGAGGCGCCGTCCCGCTCGGGTTCTGCGGAGTTCCCGGCGCTGCGGCAATAAGCGCCGCCTGGACGGTCGCCCTCGCAAAAGACCAGGGAGCAAGTCGCAGCAGGGCCCGACACGTCGCCTCAAAATGGAGCGTGCAGGCGCGGGCCTCGGGACTCGCCTCGCTCATCGAGGCGATGGAGGATCGTGTCCCTATGACGGATAAGGCGCGGTTGCACAAATCGACGTTCGAGGGCATGCCTTGCTCCTTTCAGACCTGATTGTCACGTTCAGCCCAAAGTGGTTTTCGCGCCGGCAGCAGTCGTGGCCGCCCTTGTCTGCAACCCCTGCGGTCCGGTGAGTATTGTGCCGGCTGCGCCGTACTGCATCGCAGCCAATTGCTCCTGGTTCGAGGTCGCATCCCGCACGCCCTGGTCCGGAAGGCTCGGAGGCGGCGGTGTGACAGGGACAGGGGGAACGGATGGAACGGATATCGATGGGGCGCCCATTATCGTCTCCTTTCCCGACTGCGTTCTTCAGGGCTGCTTCCCCGTCCGCGCTCACCGCTTTTTTTCCCCTTCCCGATGCCCGGGAACTTTTCACTCACCTTTTGCCGTACCTCAGCCTTCTCGGCAGGGGTTCCGCACCGGGAGACGCGAGACAGGGCGTCTTTCGCGTGCGCCTTATCCTCTATCGGGTAGCGGCCTTTTCCCGCCGAACCCGACCGTTTCCCGGGAAGTGCGAAATCACTTTTCGCAATCTTTTTCCGTTCCTTCGTCGTGAGCCTCGCCATCTGCGATTTCCTCCTCGATCCTGTTTTTCATTGCGCTAAAAAGCTCGATTGGCTTCATGCTGTAGGCGTCGGCGTTTTTTGCCGCGATCTCCAGGATGTAGATCAGCTGGTCAGGGGTAAGTTTCATGTTTACTCCTCAATGCCGCCGGCGTTTTGCAAGGCGGCATCTTGTCCGCGCCGACACGGCGCCTAGCGGGTCACTTTGCTCCCGGAGGGAAGCCCTTCGTGGCAATGCCTGTTGAATGCGTCCCAGACGTCTTGAAGCGACTGGCATGCGCGCTCTTCGTGGCGCTCGCATTCGTTCTTATCCTGCTTGCCGTCGAGCTTATCTTCGAGCTTCGACAAGCGCTGCAGAATCATCACGAGCAAAAGACTCATAAGGGCGCCGAGTGCGCTGATAACTCCGGTCAGGACATACAGGGCCATCATCCCAGGGTCCTCATTCTGGCCGCGAGCCGTCGACATCTGGCAGGGTCCTGCGCAGCAAAACGGCTTTGTAAAATGTCGCCGGATGCTGCTTTCCAGTTTCCCGCTTCAACATGACGTCTCAGATCGAGCCAGTCCCAAAGTCCGTACATGAGGGCAAAGGCCATATTGGCAAGGACTCGTTGCGCTTCATCGGGTAAAGCGGCATACCCGGAAAAGATGTGATCGCAACACTGGACAGCGGCCTGAATATCCTCGCCAAACCACGTCTTGATCGTCTTGTCGGGGATGCCGGTCTTCAGCCACGCAGCAATCTGCGACCAGGCCATACCGTGCGCCGAAAGATTGTGGCCGATCCCGCCCGTCCAGTTTCCGCGAGTGTCCTTGTATGGTGTGGACCGTATGCCCTCATCGGCGGCTATTTCCGATCGCATGGCCGGGTCATCTTTGAGCTTGTCGAGGTCCATCGAGCACCTCCTCCTATTTGCCAACGCCTTTCGCAATCTCTTCCCTGACCACTGCGGCGACGAAAGCCTTCAAGTCCTCACTCATGCCGGCCTGCTGTGCGGGAGTGAGTCTGGAAGCAATGCGTCCCCAGATCCATTTCAGCCCTTTGCCCGCCAGGGAAATCAGGTCGTGTTGCTGGGCCAGGGGCAGCTTTTGAAAAATCGTGTTAAGAGCCAAAAGGCCGACACCGACTTGCGACAGGTGTGCATAGAACCAATTCCCCATTTGAGAGAGCATCATTGGAGTACTCCTTCGAAGAGTATCGAAAACCCCTGCCACCGTTTGAACACCACTGCGAGATGTCCGGGAGTCCGGGCATCGGGATTTGAAAATTCCACCATGCCGGTTGCCCCGAAGAGCACCTCCGCCTCATTTTCCGAACACACATCCGGGGCCCTTGCGGGCGAAAGTCTTGCAACTCCCGCAGCTATCAGGGGGAGCGTCCACCAGGGATAGAGTTGACCAAGCTTTCCCCTGACCAGAGCGAAACCGAACTGAAAAGCGGTATCATTCATACCTGCCCATCCTGGGATCCGAGCGTACTGCCCCTCGTAGTCCTTGTACCGGTTTCAAATCGAGAATCATCGAGCCTTCACCTTCGCCAGATCGTCTACCAGCTGCTGCATCGAAAACCCGTTGGGCGCCGGTTTCCGATCGCTTACAAAAGCGTTGTCGATCTTGGCGTACACCTCGAGTTGAACGCCGTACCGGCAGTTTCCGGACATCCGGGCCGCCTTGCCCCAGGTCACAAAATCGTAGCTCCTGCCCCAATTCGAAAAAGCAGTGAGGGGAACCCCGTGACCACCCAGAACTGCGTTCACGTCCCATCCCTCCGGGATGAGCCAGTCTCTTCCTGCGTTGAAATCCTCTTCCATGAACGCATAGACGGAGATCGCGGTCGAAAGCGGGCCAAACCAGTAGAGAGCGGCATTGATGTGATTGACATTGGTCGGATCGATGCTCACGTAGGCCCCGATGGTATTTCCGCCGAAGCCCTTCTTTTGCCACCAGGAAAGAGCCTGCCCCCAGGTCGTGCCGGTATCGGTGGGATTGTCGCCTTCTCCATCGACTTTATTCGGGTCGTAGCCTGTGATTTCCGAGTATGCCGCCACGACTTCCTGCGCCGAGGGCACATAGATTTTCCCGGCCAACGCGGTATAGATCATCGTCTCATGGGCAATATCGGCGAGGACACAATCGCCGCAAGGCACAAGGTCCGGATTCTTTATATCGGGACCATTCCCGTCCATTCCCCAGGGAACCCGTACGATCTTTCCCCAGTCCCAGGAAGCCGGATGGATAAGGAATTCCGGTGTTTTGATGTAGTCCGACATGCGCAGCATCCGGTTCCTGTTTTCCAGTGGCGTGGGTTTGCAGCCGAGTTTAAACTCCATAAGGTTTTCCTTTCCTTCCGGCACTAGAACCCGAGAGCTTTTTTAAGTTTTCCCCAGGCACCGAGATTGTCCATGGTGTAGTTTCCGGGGATCACGAGAGACGGTGGAAGCCCCATGGGCGCCGGGGTAATCCCGCGAACGGCGAGGGAAGCCTTGAGTTCTTTGGGCATATTTCCGGTTTGAGCCGCCTGGACACCCTGGCACAGCCCCACAACCGCACTCACCATGTAGGGGGAAATGGTCGTGTTTAGACTCGTCAGATCGGAGCTCAACCCCAGGTCGCTCACCAGGTTGTTTATCAGAAGGACGATAACGGTCCCCTCCGGGGTGTTGCTCGCGTCGATACCGATCCAGACTTTCGACAGGAGCTGCTGGAACTGCTGCGCTATAGCGATCGGATCCTGCGTGGTATCGAGCATGCACACCCCGGCCAAAACAGGTTGTACTGTTGCGGAGGCCGGCGAGAATTCGTAGGCAAGATAGCCCACATCGGCCGCAAGCGACTGCACCTGCGCGGGAGTAAGCGTTGTGACCACCGGGGTCACGCTGCCGCCCGTGGCGCAGGCCGCAAGACCGAAGGTCATCAAAACTGCGACCAGGATCAGTTTGAGCCGTTCAGCTTTCTGCTTCACCCTTCCCCTCCTTTTTTGAGCGCTGTCCGCCGATTGAATTTATTTCCTTGAAGCCGCCACCTCGCAGGTCTCCGCCGCCATCCCGTTTTTGACATCCTGGGGAGAGGCCCCTATCGTGTCGAGCCTCATTCCGGTAAGCTGGTCAACCGGGTCCTGCATCGGGCCGAGCACCAGGCCCGTTTCTTTTGCGCGCTTTCGTGCCGCAGCATCCACCGGCTTCATAAACGGCCCCGGGATGACCTCTTCGCCCACATCGACAATCTCCCCCACTTCATAGATTCTGTTTTCGATAAACGCCTTTTCGAGAATTTGGTATCTGGCCATCTGCTTCTCCATTCGTGGGTAGCGAGTCAAAAGGCAAAAGCCCTGTGTTTCACTTTTGCCTTTTTTCTTTATGTTTTTGCCGTTTACTTCCCTCAGACGTACTGGTTGCTGTAGCCGCTGGGATATCCGAGGTTCGGGCCAAGATGCGAGTTGTCGAGAACGATCCCCGCTGCAATTGCTCCCGCTGTCATATTGGCGCCGGTGACCACGTAGGTAAGCTTCAAAAACTTCTGGACCCCCGGCGGTATCTTAAAGGCGTTGATTTTGTACCCGGCTACGAGGGCCGCCACACCGATAACCGGGGATTCCTGGATAATCGACCAGCTCCCCGGGGCGCCCGCCCCGTTGTCGGGCGCAGTCTGAAGAAGCACCTGAAGATTTGCGCCCGAAC
>JAKAJS010000035.1 GCA_021813685.1 Deltaproteobacteria bacterium
CACGCGAGGTAGTCCTTTACCGCCCAGATGGGAAGGGTCGCCGTAAGCCCGTGATTGCCGCTTCCCGCAGAACTCATTGCGGGAAGTCTCACCCCGGCCATCCTCGCATCGGAGGCCGCCGAAGTGAGGGTCCTCGCCGCTACCACCATGTCGTTCTGAATCAATTTCTGGCGCACCAGCCGCTGGAACGTCTTGCCTATGCCCAACCCGGAGCCGAATTTCAATCCGTGTTCGGCCAGGCGCAAATTGGTCTCGATCCCTGTTTCGAGGAATCGGAGGTCTTCGCTATCCAGATCGTCCAGAAATTCGAGGAGCCGCTGGAAGGAGAGCTGTCGCAGCCAGCTTTCCACTTCCTCCAGTTTCGCTTTCGGAGCGGTACCCGCTTCGGTTGCCGGCAGTTGATCGTGAGATGTCTCTACGCCATTCAGTTTTAGAGAAACGATATTGTCATGGTGGCCGCGGATGACGCACTCCGCCTCATCGGTGCGAGTCTTAACCACCGTGCGGATGAAAAGCCCCTTTCGGTCTCTTACGATATTTACCTCTACGGGTTTTTGTTCCAGGAAACGCTTCGCTTTGGCGACCCCCGACTCCGTGAGCGAACGCAGCACCTCCAGGCGGAGCTCGGGATCTCCCCCGAAGGCCCCCAGGGCCGCGGCGACATCTAAGCCGCTCAGGCCATTTGCGCCCGGGATGAGAACGGCGACCCCGTTCTTGTAAATGTTGGGATCGACCCAGACGGCAATGGACTCAATTTCCCGGTCGGGCAGCAGCGAAACCGCCGCCGCAGCGGACAAGGCGATAGCTACCGGCTCCGTGCAGCCAAAAGCGGGGGCGATCTCAACCGCCATGATGTCTTTTACCGAAAAAGAAGTGGTTTCCGATCCCATGTTCGATCCCTTTTCTCGTTTCCCGACTCGCCTCGAATCATTTCTGCGGCAGGGTCTCCGGATTTGTCTGCATCCTGAATGCATGCTGCATGCATAGCCGAATACAACATGCATCATAAGCTGCATGCAGTCAAGGAAATCTTTTATGCATTCCAGACAGCTCAACGGCCATGACGCGCAGACAAAAACACATTGACAATTTCATTCGGATGATGTTTTGCATACAACGCACATGCAGCTTGCATGCGCCATCCACCCCTACTGACGGATTACGATATGAAAAATCAAGAGAATCGAGCGATGGACCCCGCGGAGATCTACGCGGATCTTAGAGAAAAAATCATCTGGTTGGACCTGGAGCCGGGATACACTCTCAATCTGGTTGAATTGGCCGAAGTCTATGGAGTCAGTCGAAATCCCGTGACCATAGCGGTCACCCGCCTGCTTGCAGAAGAATGGGTGGAGCGTAAAGGCGCCCAGTATGTAACGAGCCCGCTCACACTCACGCGCATCCGTGAGATTACCGAGATTCGGTCGGTTCTCGAAACTCAGGCAAATTTATGGGCGCTGCAGCGCATCACCCCCGAAGAGATCGGTCAACTGCGGGAGGTGGCAAAGGAAATGCGAAATCTCGGCGAGTCGGCGTCCAATAGGGACATAGTCAGCCTGGACGTAAAGTTCCATTCGATTTTGTTCAAAGCCACCAGAAACAATCAGCTGGCGACTCTTCTGGATCGCATGCTTTGTCACTACCTTCGTTTCTGGCTCTCTTTTCCCAAACCGATCAGGAAAGCACCCTTTTTCGGTCAGGCTCTGAAGGTGATCGATGCCATCGAGGCAAAGGATGCAGCGCGCCTGAGAGATGCCAGTGTGGAACATATCGAAGCCTCCATAGGGGAGATAATGGGGCTCTGATCATGACGATTTTCCGAGCTTCTTTAATTCCTCCCAGAGTTCTTCAACCCTTTTTTTCGTAGTCGCGAGATCGCCCGTGTTGTCTACGAGAAAAGTGGCGTACGGCTTTTTATCGTCGATGGGAAGCTGGGCCTTCAGGATGTTTTCGGCCTCTTCAATGGTGATGGAGTCGCGTTTTGCAAGTCGCCTTGCCTGTTCTTCCGCCGGGATGTAGACGACAACGACGACATCGAAGAGATAGGTAAGGTTGAGCTCGATAAGAAGCGGCACGGCAACCTGGATGATGGCTCGGGGGTCTTTTTGCGTGATGGCCTCGACCTGGCGGAAGAACTCTTCGTAGATGGGGGGATGAGTGAAGCTCTCCAGTTTTTTGCGCTTTTCCACATCTTGAAAGACGATGTCGGAGAGGCGCTTTCGATCCAGTCGCCCGTCGGGTTGGAGGACCTGTTTTCCGAAATAGTCGACGATTTTTGCCAGTCCGTCGGTACCCGGTTCTACTACCTGTCTGGCGATGAGGTCGAAGTCGATGAGCGGGGCGCCCAGTTTTTCGAGCATTGCGGAAATCGTCGTCTTCCCGCAGGCGATGCCTCCGGTAACAGCGACAAGAAGCGGCGCGCCTTTGCCCCGCACTTTGGCCATGACCTCTTCCAGTCCCTTGTAGGATGGCGGAAATTGAGCTGCCACATCGGTCTCCACCCCCGCAAAGCTGATGGGATACCGCACGCCCCTTCGGTAGAGCGCCTCCATGCCGTGGAGGGCTTTTTCCATGAGAGCCGCAGGAACGGCCATCACCAGGTCTTCATCCTGCACATGTCCGTAGCGGCGCTCCCCGTAGCAGGGAATGCCAAGCGAGGCTTTGCCGGTATTGAAGCATCGAGCGACCGCATCCGAACAGGACGATTCCCCCACGCAGCAGAACTGCATGACCTCGTAGCGGCTGAACTGCAGGGAATTGATGAGAAGCATCATCTGCGCCGGGTTGGCGTAGAAAAGGACCATGTCGGGCTCAAACGGGTTGTAGGCAAGAGGGGCCAGGGCGACCGCTTCGAACTTTCCCGTGGGAAGCCTGGGGATGGAGGCCTCCATCTTGCGGCCGTCCTCCCGGGTGGCCGTCCAGACGATGCTGCGAAAGGTTCCGTTCTTGTGGGACTCGGGGATCTCGCAAAGGCCGAGGATAGAGGGGCAGGAGGGAAACAGGAAATCCTCCGCATCGGCGCCAACCGTCCAGTCGAAGCTGCGAACCTGGCCGATGAGCTGGCAGAGGGTGACCTTGTGGGCAGGTTTTCTCAGAAACGGGACTTTTCCCAGCTCCGATCTGCTTTCCAGCATCTTTAACGCCACCGGAAAGTATTTGAGACGCATGAGGCCTTCCATCCGGCGGATCAGTTTTCCCCAATCTTTCTGTGCTTCCATGAAGAGCTCTCCCAGGTTTCTAATGGCCGGCGGCTAGTAACGCCTTTTCCCCGCGGAAGGGAACCGGAACATAGTCCCTGCTCGCAAGCGCGCGGATCAGTTCGGCCTCCGTTTGGATTGGAGTGGAAAAGCGTGTAGCATAGTGTCCCACTTCGGAAGCCAGGTGGGCGTCGCTCCCGCCCGTTCCCGGCAGCCGGAGCGTTTCGGCAACACTTGCGGCAAACCCGTTTTCCTTCTCGGTAACTTTGCCGTTCAGCACCTCCACCCCGTCGACCCACTGGAAAAGGGGCCTCCGGGCGGCTGTCTCCCGGGTGAGCCCGAGCTGGACGGTGCTGAAGGTCAAAAAGCCCCGGAACGGGTGGGCGGCGATGATGAACCCGCCGGCGGAGGTGACTTCCTCCCGCAGTTCCTGAAGCGTGATGATTCCCTTGATGTCTTTCTCCAGACCGAATACCAGCATGTCTCCCTGGTCGGTCGTGATTTCGTTTCCGCGCAACAGGCAAAAGGAGTGTCGCTTCCTTAGCTCCTCCACCTGTTCGGCAGGCCAGACATGGTTGTGGTCCGTAAGACAGATACCGTTTAAGCCGATCCGTTTGGCTTCTTCGATCAACTCGTCTACCGAAGAGCTGCTGCAGGGGGAGGCCGGAAAAGAGTGCGTGTGGAGGTCGATTACAAACCCTTTGCTCGAATGCTGACCAAGCGGTTCAGCCTGCTCTCGACCCGGCCGACTCGTCTGCACCCGCGGCGGGGGAGGGGGCAAATCGCCCGCTTTTTCTCCGGCTGAGTCTTGCGCCGGCACGCCGCCGCTTTCCCGAGTTTTCCCCTCAACAAAGCTCTTGAAGTCAAGCTCGGGATTTGCAACTTTCGCATCTTCCCACAGAACCACCTTGGCGGCCTCGGTCGCCGCGTAGCAGCATTCGATCAAAAGGTTTGCAAAATGGCGGCAGCCCTTCCGTCCGAGGTTTTTATCGATCCTTTGCGCTATGGTTTCGTCGATGCGCTCCCCCGTCATTTCCTGAATAAAATCGATGGCTCTGCGGCATTCGGGCGTGGTGTAGCGGTTCCATTTGCCCGAAACAGCAAGGAGTGTGCGCTCTTTGAGACTTACGTCAAGGTCGATCTCCAAGCCGTAGATATCATCGTCGAGCACACCGTGAATCGAGAGCGTATCCCGGTCTTTTCCGGTCACCGACACCAGTTTGTTGCGAGCGAATGTGAGCATATCGTGAAAACCTTTGTCATCAAGACTCGGTTATTTGGCAGGTTCGATCCCCTCGACCAGTCGGCTTCCCGGACCGAACGCGGCGCAGCGGTTGTAGAGCCTGATATTTTCCCGGACCATTGTAGAGAAAAATTCGAGTTTTCCTTCCTCATCGTTTGCAGGCGCCTGCTCCAGGAAATCCTTGGTAAGGGAGATTATGACAGCGTGGCAACACTCTTCGACCATGTAGACGATCTGGCGCACCTCTTCTTTTTCCCCCAACAGCCCTTTGATGATTTTGAGCATGCCAGGCCCTACCCGCACTCCGGTCAGTTTCCGGAGAATATCGGCAGTGTCCGGGGCCTCCAGCCACTCATGTTCGAATTCCGCACCGGCCGAAACGATCTCGAGATCCGGGAGGCGGGCGGTAATCTCAACCGATGCGCGGGTGAAGGTATCTCGAAGCCGGCACACGGATCGCAAGGTGTTGTCTTCCATACGTTCGACGGTAGTGCACCGGTTTAAAGAGAATTTTAGAATATGTTCCGACATGGTGCTCTTGCTCCTCGTTGCAGGGAAGGGTGGTTCCATTCTCCTGCTCTCACTTTATATCTTTTCCCGGCGCGAGTAGACAGAAAACTTTGGGTCGAGCTTGTATATAGCCACTTCGTGGATATCGGACAGCATTCAGGAGGTGTAAACAGGAGTGCGTTAAAAGCCCGGGGAGTGGTCTGTTCAATCCGTGTCTAAACGCTTTTCAAAGACCGGGTGACACGGATATACACCGACGGACACCGATGAATTCGAGGAATCGGAAATCGCAGCCGGGGCGGCAAGAAGCGGATCGATTCCACTTTTCCCCTCACTTTCGGGCAGGCCGATGTGAAGACGTCTCGTTCCTTGTGATCCCGCTCAGTCCGGCCAGACCGAAAGCCGAGGGCAGTAAAAGCAAGGTACGAGGTTCCGGAACCGAATCGGTATGTGTAAGGGTATCTGGCGACCAAACAGTCTCAAGAGTTCTGTCACTGTTCCTAGCAGCTGTTAGTGCAACCCGTCAGGCGAGCCCGTGAAATTATGGGAGGTATTTGCGAAGGCCGACAGGGTGGCCAACACCGGCTTGGCGATGACGAGCCGTCCGATTGTGAGAAGCTTCACTGTTATCTCCTATTGCTGCACAGTCTCAGTGGTGAACATAATCCGGGCGAAAGAGGGGTCCGTGAATCGCAGCGGGACCGTTACCGAGGCTCCCGCACCCAACCCGGTCGAAGAGGCGGTTATCATCGGGGCGCCATTGTACTGGCCGGAGGCGTTGACCAGCGTGACGCCCGCGGTAAGGTTATTGAGGACTGCGCTGATCGTGCCGGTAAGGGCGGGACCTTTGTTGGCGATGGTCAGTTTGCCGGTAAATTGTTTCGTTACACGGCTATAGAGAAACCCCGTGGTAGACCAGGCGATCTGCGAGGAGACATCGACGGGCCCATTCGATGCCAGTGATGCAAGACAATCGGGCATTTTGCCCAGTTTGTAACAAGCTTCCGCCGGGATCGCGTACACATGCCCGCTCGTATCCTGCCCGCCCCTCACATCGGGGCCGATGGCCGGAAAAGCAGTGTTGCCAAACCAGGAAGGCTTGCCTTTGAGATACATCGAGGCAGGCAGGGTGTGGTCATAAGCCTTGCTGTCGACATAGCCGCCGGCCGCCCAGTGCGTGGTCGAATCTGCATAGTTGTAGTCGCCCTGAATGATACCGGTGGTGTATGGCAGGGCATTGTCGCCGGAAAAGGTTCCCGGATCGGAAGAGCCGGCGCCTCCGAAGCCGAAAGAATAGCCGTAGGCCATGCCCTGGTACTGGCGGACGATATTTTTCTTCCAAACGATCATGTTTGTCATGGGCATGAGCTGAAGCAGCTGCGAACTGCCTATTACGTTGCCTGCGGAGTTGTTGGACCTGGCAAGATAGTTCCATTCCATGGGCCTGTTGCCCTGCCAGGCCCACATGGCCGTATACTGCGACGGATAGGTCCAGTAACCGGTGGGACTTACCGGATAACAGGAAACGGTGCCCCGCGAGTTGTCTACCGGGCTGCATACCAGCTGCGTGCCCGTCAACCAGTTTCGAAAGCAGGTCTCGTCGCTTGACGATCCCCAAATGCTGTCATCGTTTACCATGGCGAGCGTATTGCCCTCGAAGAGGTTGTATTCAGGATGCGATCCGTGCATGGCGATTCCATACAAAACAGCATTTAAGGCATTGGTGTCAAACAAACCGTCAATGTAGTTATAGGCTATGACATTGGCGGATGCGCCCGAGGTCAGCATTATCCCTGCATGCAAACGTTTCAATATGTTGTTTTGCACCAATATCGCAGTGCTGTAATTTCTCAGGGCGATGTCGGCGTCGGTGGCGCCCCCCGTGTGGAGAAACGCATCGTGAAAGTAACTGTCCACGATCGAACAATGTGTCGAGTAGTCGATCTCCACATGATCGCCATCCGCGTAGTTGCTCTCCACATCTTTGATCCAGCAGTTGCAGGCGCCCCTCATGGCAAAGTTTGGATTCCTGCCCGTATTGTTGTCATAGACTTGCAGGTCTTCTACGCCGGCATACTGTATGGGCTGATTGGAGTACCCGTCGGCGCCGGCTACCGAAATCGCCACGGGAGCAAGAGATTGCAGATAGGTCCTGTTCAGGGGGGGATCGATAGCCAGTGTTTTTCCCGTGATCGAGGTGATCCTGACGATTTGTCCCAGATCGTACCGGTTGCCCAACCCATCGCCGCACCATGTGCACAGTCCGCCTCCCCCGTTTGCAGTCACCGGCACTTTTGAATCATTGGACTCCGTGAGCCACAACAGCCCTCCCACCGACCATGCCGGCAGAGGTGCGGAGGCTAACGTGATGAGTGAGGAGCCTTTCGTGTAGCCCTGAGCCAGGCGTTGCGGCGTATTGTACCAAAGCTGCCAGCTCGGCGTCGGGCCGGTGAACGAGATGACCGCCTGCCCCTGGCCGCCGGTCGCATTGAGGATCGTCTTCTGCGGACCGCTGCCGCGCAGGGTTACGTTCGAGGGGATGGAGAGGACGCCCTGTATTTGAAAGGTTCCCTCCGATAGCATCACGACCTGCCCGGACGGGCAGCTGTTGAGGGCGTTTTGTATGGCCGCAGTGTCGTCTGTTGACGATTGAGGAGATAGAGCAGCGCAAACGATAGTCCTGTTCGGGATGCCTCCCGCCACACCGGCGTTGGACCAGTCGGTTACTCTGTCGCCCGGCAGTGCGTAGGTGCCGAAAGCGGCGTACGGGGAGAACAGCAATACAGTCAGTAGAATCGTCAGACGGGTCCATGTTTTCATTATTTGCATCCCTTGTATGAGTATGGAGACGATCCACAAAAAGAAAGACATTTAGGATGATTTCTACCGGATCCGGCCGGCGATAGGAACACTACCATCGAATCTCTCCGGAAGATCGGCAACTGGTAAAAAAACGGGACTCATGCGGTTTTCGCGTCTCCGCGGTGGGCTTTTCACGGTATGGCTATCGGACAATTATATCGTGGGACAAAAGAGGTTTAGATCGTAGAAAAATGTGATACAAATCTTATTCGGTACATCCGCGGAGACGTAGAGGAGATTAATGAGCCGTGATAATTGCCACCCGAAGTGGAAAATCCTTCGATACCGATAGAGACCTGAGCGCAGCCGAGCGGCACATTCTCCAAAAGCTCTTCATTTGGGAAGCGCTTGCTTCGAGCCTCGAGCAGTTTCGGGAAAAGGAAAAGCAGGCGATGCTCAAAGGCTGGAACGACTCGGGCCCGATTCAAACCAGCGAGGCGATGCGGACGATTCTTGCCGATTTGGAGCAAAGGGTCGTTTTGCGGCTCGCGGAGAAAAAATAGGCAAAAGCGCGGGGGCTATCGTCCCCTGCGTCCCCCACGCCGCTTTGCGGCTCATTCTGCAAAGGCAGAGCCCTGCAAAACTACTTGACAATCCCGCCCGGGGTGTGTTCTAGCTTGGACTCGCGGAAAAGAGCCTCCCGATCCCATACCCGATTGACCGGAAAAGACGCCCCGTTTCCATTTCCACGACAGGGTTCTTTTGCGCTTCCAGATGGCTTGTGTCATTTCAGGGATACTTTCGAGGAGGAGCAAAATGAGAAAGTCGTTGGCGCTTATCGTCTGTATCGGGCTTGCCTTCTTCCTGCCGACTCTCACCTGTTTGGCGGAAACGCCGGCGCCGATCAAAATCGGCGTAATCGACACCTATTCGGGGCCTGCCAGTTATTATTCCAACGATGTCCGCGACGCTTTTCAGATGATGGTGGACAAGATCAACGCTTCCGGCGGCATTCTGGGCCGCAAGGTCGAGGTGCTCACGCGCGACGACAAGTTCCGGGTCGATCTGGGTCTTAACGAGGCCAAGGAGCTGATCATGCGGGAACATGTCGATGTTTTGATGGGCACCATCAACAGCGCCGTAAGTCTTGCCGTCTCCAACCTGTGCAAGCGGGAAAAGGTTCCTTTTCTGGTCACTTTCGGCAAAAGCGACAAGATTACGGGAGCGGAGGGAAATCGTTATGTCTTCGCACTCGACGAGAACACCGCAATGATCGGAAAGGCCGCCGCCCTGACTTTGGCGAAAAAGCCGTACACCAGGTACTGGATAGCCGGAGATGACTACGAATACGGCCACGATCTGGCCGGGAGCCTGTGGAAAAGCCTCAAGAAGCTGAAACCCGGGGCGGTCCTTGCGGGGCAGTCGTGGTGGAAGCTCGGGGAGCCCGATTTTACGCCCTATATAACGGCGATCCTGGCGGCCAAACCGGATTGTCTGATCGTGGCTACGGGCGGACCCGACTGCGTCTCTTTTCTCAAAGCCGTAAAGGCCGAAGGCCTCAATCACAAGCTGGCCGTCTATATGCACACAGCGGCTACGAGCGTTAAACCCCTGGGCCTGGACGGCCCGCAGGGAGTTCTTTCCACCGACACCTACTACACCTATTATCCGAAAACACCAGCGAATCAGCAATTCGTCTCCGAATTCGAAAAGCGCTACCATCACGAGCCCAATGCCGGCGGGCTTGCCGGATACCTTGCCGCCCGGTTCATCGAGAAGGCCTATAAGAAGGCCGGGGCGATAAACACCGACAAGTTCATAAACGCGCTCCAGGGCCTGAGTGTCTCAAGCCCGGTCGGCCGCGTCACCATCCGCGCCTTCGACCATCAGGTGGAACTTCCCATGTTCACCGGAGTAACGAAAAAAGAGCCCGGCTTCAACTACCTCGTGGCTTCGGATATCGTTACCATTCCGGGAGAGGAACTCATGCCCTCGATTGCCTCCATCAAGCAGGCCAGGGCGAAGCACTAGAGCGGAAACCGCCGGCGTCCATCCGGGTCTACCGGAGGGGCGCCGCAGCATTACATGTCCCTGCGGGACATCCGGAAACCACGAAAAGACGCGGGACGCGGTTTTCTTCCTGCTTCCCGCTCCTCGCTTCCCGCTTCTTTTCTTAGCAGAGAAGGAGACCCCGTGCACCCGGCTTTCGATCCGACTTTGGTTTCCCTCAGCCAGCAGGTGCTGGTAGGGCTGGGAAAGACGACCACTCTGTTCATCGTCTCTTCCGGTTTGACCCTGGTGCTCGGGGTATTGCGAATCCCCAATATTTCGCACGGATCCCTCTATATGCTGGGGGCTTTTCTCGCCTATTCCCTTACACGCATGCTGGGGGGCGGCACTGCCGGGTTTTTCGCATCCCTTCTGCTCGCACCCCTTGCGGTCGCCTTCATCGCCCTTGCAGCCGAAAGATTCCTTCTAAGCCGTCTCTATGAACGCGAACACCTGATGCTTTTGCTCTTCACCTTCGCCCTGGCCCTGATTTTGGATGATGTAACGAAAATCTTCTGGGGCTCCGGGTTTCGGTCTTTGCAGCTTCTACCTATGTTTCAGGGCTCTTTTTCCTTCTCGGGCCTGGTTTTGCCGCGCTATTCTCTTTTCCTCCTCTGCGTCGGCCCGCTTGTGGCTCTGGGACTCTGGTTTTTGATAAACAGGACAAAAATCGGCAAAATCGCCCGTGCCGCCGCCGTGCACCGCGAGATGACGGGGGCGGTCGGCATCAATGTGAGCTGGGTTTTCGCCGGAGTATTCATGATCGGCTGTTTTCTTGCGGGCCTGGGAGGCTCACTGGTTGCGCCGACACAGTGCATCAGCCAGGGAATGGACGCAAGCATCATCATCGAGGCTTTTCTCATCGTGATCGTGGGAGGTCTTGGAAATGTATGGGGGGCTTTATTAGGTTCTCTTATCTTCGGATTGACCAATTCGCTGGGCGTTTTGCTCTGGCCGCAGTTTTCGATCGTGTTCCCCTATGCGGCGGTAATCGTCGTTTTGCTTCTGCGGCCGGCGGGGCTGCTTCGGTCCACCTGGTAGAAGGGCTTTCCCGATGTTTGCGGCTTCTTCCTCTTTCACTCATGGAGTCAATGGCGGGCTTCGGCGCGAAATGGTCCTGGTTCTTTCCGCGCTCGCACTCCTTCTTTTGCTCCCTTTCGTACTCCCGGAGTTCTACCTCTATTTTCTAGCGCTCGTGCTCGTGACGGGTCTTCTGGCAACCAGCTTGAACCTGGTTTTGGGCTACGGGGGCATGTACCAGTTTCATCATGCGGTTTTCTACGGCGCAGGCGCCTACGCGTTCGCCCTTATGCTCACCAAAGCCCATGCCCCGCTCTGGCTTGCCTGTTTGTGCGCGCCGCTCGCCTCGGCCGTCCTCGGATTTCTCATCGGCGCCATCTGCGTGCGCCTCTCAAAGCTCTATTTCGGGATGCTCCAGCTTTCGCTCGGCTCTTTGGTCTGGGCCGTCGTCTACCGGTGGTACTCCTTTACCGGGGGCGATAACGGGATTCAGCAGATTCCCCTCCCCGATGCGATCTCCTCCACCACCGGGGCCTATTGCCTTGCGGCCGTCGTAGTGGTCGTCTGTTTGTTTTTGCTCTACAGGATCGTCCATTCGCCCTTTGGAAAGATTTTCCAGGCCATTCGCGACAATCCCGAAAGGAGCGAGGCCATAGGCGTAAACATCCGAATGCACCAGTTGCAGGGAGAAGTGATCGCCGCTTTTTTCGCGGGTATTGCCGGTGTGCTCTACGTTTTCGTGGAAGGATCGGTCGTGCCGGACATGATGTTTTGGACCGTCTCACTGGAGGTTATGGTCATGTGTCTTCTGGGCGGCTGGTACACATTCTTCGGACCGCTCCTGGGGGCCGCGGTGCTCGTCGGCCTCAGAACCTTCACCGGGGCGTACACCGAGCACTGGTCGCTCATTCTGGGCATTATCCTCATGGCGGTCATTTTATGGCTCCCGGAAGGCATACTGGGTTTTCTCACAAAGCCTTCCGGCGCTCCACTGGAATCTACACCTGAAACGAGGCCCGTCTAAATGCTTCGCGTCGAGGGAATCTGCAAAACGTTCGACCGGTTTCAAGCGCTTGGCGGAGCAGACCTCCACGTGGGCGCAGGAAAGATCGTGGCCGTTATCGGTCCGAACGGCGCCGGAAAATCGACGATGTTTAAAGTCATTACCGGCCATCTGAAACCCGACGCGGGCCGCATCCTGTTTCTGGGGGAGCCGATCTCGTCGCTTTCTCCCCACGAGGTGTGCAGAAAGGGCATCAGTATGGCCTTTCAGATCGTTAACATCTTTCCCCGCATGAGTGTTTTCGAAAATGTCCAGGCAGCGGTGCTTTCACATCGGGGGCAGGCGAGCAATATCTTCAGCTCCGCTGCGAAGATGGCGGTGCGCGAGACCATGGAAATCCTGGAAAGCGTTCGTCTCGAGAAAAGAGCGGCAAGTATCGCAGGAACTCTTTCCTACGGCGACCAGAAGGTGCTCGAGATAGCGATTGCGCTAAGCACCGAACCAAAACTCCTCATTCTGGACGAGCCGACGGCGGGCATGTCTTCGGAGGAAGCCGCCGTCTGTACCGGCCTCATCCGGAAACTCACGGCGGAACACGGCCTCACCGTTCTTTTCTGCGAACACAATATCGAACTGGTCCTGTCCCTCTCCGACGAGATCATGGTGCTGCAGGCCGGCAGAACTCTCATACAGGACAGTCCCGAGGCGGTGCAGCAAAGTCCTGCGGTTCGGGAAGCCTACCTGGGGGGAGCGGCGTGATGCTCGAAATCGACGGAATACATACCTACTACGGCCTGAGCCACGTCCTTCACTCCCTCTCGCTCCGGGTGGAGAAGGGCGAGGTCGTCTGTCTTCTGGGCAGAAACGGCGCGGGCAAATCCACGACGATGCGCTCCATCATGGGGCTTACCCCTCCCCGCATCGGGAAGATACTCTTTAAGGACGAATCCCTCATCGGAATGAAGCCCTTCCGGATCGCCCGAAAAGGCATCGGGTTCGTTCCCGACACCCGCGAGGTTTTCGCCGACTTGAGCATCGAGGAAAACCTCGAGATCTCCGAGCGCCGATTCCCGGAAAGAAGCCTTTGGGACCGCTCCAGAGCCTACGAGCTTTTCCCGGCCCTCAAAAAAATCCGCTCCCGGAAGGCCGGGTGCCTCAGCGGCGGGGAACGGCAGATGCTTACCATCGCCCGGGCCCTTGTGACAAACCCCGATTTTCTCCTCCTGGACGAGCCGACCGAAGGGCTCGCACCGCTCATCGTCGCCATGCTCGAAGAAACCATCGGCGAATTCAGGTCCCTCGGGCTTACCGTGCTCCTTGCCGAACAGAACCAGAAAGTCGCCCTGGGCCTTAGCGACCGGGCCTATATCATAGACAATGGCGCGATCCGCTGGCAGGGTACGGTCGAGAACCTGCGCGAAAACGAACCGGTGCGCAAAAAATATCTTCTCGTTTGAGGTATGTAATGAAGGCATCTTTGCTTCTCACCTGCACCGCAGATCTTTTGTACCCCGCCTCGGCGCGCGCCTGCGTAAACGTTCTCGAATCCTTTGGCGTAGAAGTGCGGTTCCCCAGGCTTCAGACCTGCTGCGGGCAGCCCTGGCTCAATACGGGCCGGCTGGAGGGGACAAGGCGCCTGGCCCTCCACTTCCTCGACGTTTTTGAGGAGGCCGAAACCGTCGTCGCCATAAGCTCCTCGTGCGCCGATACGGTCAAAAACCACTACGCCGAGCTTTTCCCCGACTCGCCCTCTCTTACAGCGCGTTTCGAAGCGCTCGCGCAAAGAACCTACGAGTTTTGCGAATTCCTGCACCGGGTGCTACATATCCGGCAGCTCCCGGTCCACCCCGCGCCCGTCCGCACGACCTACCATTCAAGCTGCCGCACCCTGCGCGGCATAGGACTGCGGGGCGTTGCGGAAACATACCTCATGCAGATGCTCGGAAGCGATTTCGTCTCCCTTCCCGAGCATGAAACCTGCTGCGGTTTCGGGGGAAGCTTCTCCGTAAAACTCCCCGAAGTCTCCGGCCGGCTCCTGGAAGATAAACTCAAAAACATCGCGGCGACAAAGGCTATTCAAGCCGCCTCCCTGGATCTCAGCTGCCTCACCCATCTCTCTACCGGCGCCGAACGGATGGGAATAGAGGGAATACGCTTCCTGCACCTCGGTGAGCTGATGGCAGAGGTGGTGGCGTGAGGCGAGGAAGGGCGAAAAGCGCGGGGAGCTGTGCCCCCCGCACCCCCACGGGTTTCG
>JAKAJS010000240.1 GCA_021813685.1 Deltaproteobacteria bacterium
TCCTGTAATCCTGTCTAAAGGTTTTGCGGTTTTGCGCTTTTTAAAGAAAATACTTAGACAGGATTACAGGATTTACAGGATTAGAAGCAACAACATGGGGTGGTTTCTCTCGTAAGGGATCATTGAAAGGATCGCTTTTCCCAATCCTGTTAATCCTGTCTAAAGGATTTGGGTTTTCTCGGGTTACTCCTGTCCCGGCTCTTCGAGCCAGAGATGGGAGAGATCGATCTCAATTTCCTGGAAGGGCTCGATACGCGCTTTTGCCTTTCCGCCGAAAACCGCGACGGGAACCAACGTGTCAGTTTTGAGCCCGAATACCTCCAGGGTCCTGTTTAAAGGATCGATCAACCAGACCCAGCCGACCTTATGGTCGGCAAAAATTTTCATCTTATCGGTGCGATCGCGCAGGGCCGTTCGCGGGGAAAGGACCTCACATACCCAATCCGGAACGACTTCGATCCAGTTGGTTTCGAGCTTTTCGGGGAATCGTTCTTTCCTCCACCCTGCCAGATCCGGAACGATCGTATTTTCGCCCAGTCCGAGTTCAATCTCGTGGAGAATAATCCACCCTCCGGGGCCGCCGCCCTCCCCGAATTGATAAGGCGGCACAAGTTTAGCCCCCAGCACCGACGCCGAGAACACATGTTTCGGTGAGGGTCTGGGGGTAGCGATCAACTCTCCGTTTATGATCTCCCCGATCATATTCTCCGGGATATCGAAGAGATCTTCGTAACTGGCTTTCTTCTTTGCGGGGTCGGCCATCGGCTTTAATCACCTCCCCTGGCGCATGACGATCGTCTGATCGCATCACTTAAATTTTTTTAATCTTCTCACCAGCAATGCGCGTGGGAAAATCCTTCATTTTTTGCCACTCGAGGCAGTGGTGGCGAGGAACGACCAAAACTCCTTCGGCGGTACGCTCCGAGAGCGAAACCGGGATTTCGAAGGTTCCGCCTTCCAGTTCAACCGACACCCTGTCACCATCCGAAAGGCCTGCGCGTCCGGCGTCTTTGGAATTCATCGACAGGAACGGGGCGGGAACGGCTGCATCGAGCGAATCGGACCAGGCTGAAAATTCGCTTGTTCCAAACATCCATTCGACCATCAGGAGTTCGAACCCCTGCCCGGCCTCTTTACTCCTCTCAGCCCGAGGGGCGTGGAAGCCGGGTTTGGCCGCAAACAGTCTCGGGCCGTCAACGGGATAGCGGGTGCCATCTTTCAACCCGCCGAAATCCGCAAGCGCCGCGGGGATAAACGTTTCGGGGGAAACATCGTCCTGCCCCGTCATTTGACACAGCGCCTTCCAGGCAGGCAGGTGGTCATCACCGGGAACGATACCGGAGTACACACGCGGAGGATGCTCCCCTTTTCGGATCGGCTCCCCGCCGCAGTGGACTGGATGAGCAAACTGCACCCTCCCCTCCTGGTTTATATAGGTCGAGCCGGTTTCAAAGATGGTGGAGGATGGGTAGAAAATGGATGCCCGCTTCACCGTCTCGGAAGGGAAATAGTCGATGGCAACCAGGAGCTCGAGCCGGGAGATGGCCCTCTCCAGTCTGGCCCGGTCGGGGTAGTGCCGAAAAAGGTCCCCTTCCGCTACGACGAGCGCTCGGACACCGCCTTTTTCGATATCCTCGACAAGGTCGAAAAGCGTCTTCTCCTGCGTTTCCGAAAGGATCGCCGCTCCAAATGACCCGGCTCCCGGCAGAAGGAAAAACAGGCCGGCCTGTTTATCGGCCAGGCGCAACAACCGTGCGCAATCGGCCGCAAAACCGGGAGTGGTTTCCCCGGTCACATCGGTCCCGCAAAGTATCACAGGCCTGCGGCTCGCGGTTAGAAGCTCCCCGAGTCGGGCCATTGGGGCGGAAACTTCGAAGTTTTCAGATTCCGTCGCAAGAGATCGGCAGAACTCCCCGGCCTCATTTTCAAATCGCGCGGAATCCTTTTCCACAGCCTTCCAGACGAGCATGCCCAGGTAGCGTTCGATCTCTGCGGGAGTGACCGCAAAATGCTCGAAATCGCACGGCAAAGATACCGGGCGCGGGTCGATGGTAACGACAGCAGCGTTTTTCCTCGCCGCCTGCCGCACCGCAAGAGCGCTCATCGGGGCTTCGTTCAGCGGATCGGCTCCGGCTACGATTACAAAATCAGCTTTCTCGATTTCGCGCATCGAAACGGCGAGATCGCCCCCCAGTGCCTGGACGGCGTCCCGGCACTTTCGACGCCCGGCGAGATCGGAAAAGAAGACCGGCCCCTGCCAGCCGCGCGTCTTGCATGCGCGCTCAAGCGTACACTGCGTCTCCAGGCTGTTTCGGTGCGAGCCCACTGCGGCGATGGCCCCAGGGCCGAATTTTACGGCAATATTTTCGAGTGCCTCCCGCGCGGCGGAAAACGCGGCAGAAGCTGTGGCCGGAGTGGACGAAACGAGCGGCAAAAGGGGACGCGCTCTATGGCCTTCGCCGGAGTTCGAGTAGGAAAACCCGAACCTTCCGGCATCGCAGAGAAAATAGCCGTTGACGTCACTATTGAATCGGCCCTCGATGCGCATCACCGCCCGGTAGCGCGCGTTTGCAACCGTATTGCACCCGAGCGAGCACTGGTTGCAAAGAGAGGGCGCTCGTTGCAGGTCCCATCTTCGCACCTTGAACCTGGCAGTTTTGTCCGTATAGACGCCGGTCGGGCAGATATCGACGAGATTTCCCGAAAACGGGCTTTCGAGGCGGCCGTCCGAAAACCTGCCAAAATACATCCGGCTGCCGATCTGCAGAGGCCCGAGGTCGTGGTAGCCTGCAAACTCCTGGTAGAACCTCGAACATCTGTAGCAATGTATGCAGCGGTTCATTTCATGCTGAATGTAGGGTCCGAGGTACTGATCGCGATAGGTGCGCTTGGGGCCCGGAAAACGGCGAAGAGCATGGCCGCCCGAAACCGTTTCATCCTGGAGCAGACACTGGCCGCCCTCATCGCAGACGGGACAGTCCAGGGGATGGTTCACCATGAGCAGTTCGATGACTCGTTTTCGAAACTGAACGGCTTCCTCGTCGGTAGTCGAAACCACCATTCCGTCCCGGGCCTCGATCATGCAGCTCATCTGAACGCCCCTGAACGGCCCTTCGAGGAATTTGACCGCGCACATCCGGCACGCTCCAACCGACCCCAGTGCCTCATGGTAGCAAAAACGGGGTATGACGATGCCAAGCATTTCCGCCGCATCGATGACTTTGGTTCCCTCGGGGACTTCTATTTCGCGTTCGTCAATGATCAGCCTTGGCATGGAACGGACATCCCTTTTCGCTAATATGTTGTCGGACTTCGTCTTCAAAAAAGTCGAGAAGGCTGATTACAGGCTCCGCGGCCCCCGGGGCAAGCGCGCAGTAGGAACTCCACACCTGCTTACAAAGCATCCGCAGGTTGGGGATGTATTCTTCCTTCCCTTCCCCGTTTTCGATTCTCCGCAGCAGCTCCCGCATGTAGGGAAGCCCCTCCCGGCAAGGCGTGCACCACCCGCACGATTCCCTGGCGAAAAACTCCATGAGGTTCAAAGTTGCGCCCACAAGGCAGGTATTGTGATCGAACACCATGATTGCCGCAGTTCCGAGACGATTTCCGATTTTTTTGAGATCTTCGAAATCCATCGGTATATCGTAGTGTTCGGCGGTCATGAACCGGGTGGAAGCCCCTCCCGGAAGACAGGCTTTGAATCGGGAACCGGGCCGCATGCCTCCGCAGTGCACATCGATTATTTCACTGAGCCTGGTGCCTATGGGCAACTCGACGGCCCCGGGGCGGCTCACTTTCCCGCTTATGCCGTAGATCTTCGTGCCGGCCCCGTGCGGGGTTGCGCTCAGATTCTTGAACCATTCGGGGCCGTTTCGCAAAATATGCGGAACATTTGCGAGCGTCTCCACGTTATTGACAACGGTCGGTTTACCCCAAAGGCCCTTCTCGGTCGGATACGGGGGCGGCTGCACGGGGTTTGGCCTTTTGCCCATGATGGCGTTTAGAAGCGCGGACGCCTCCCCGCAGATATAGCGTCCCCCGCTTCGATGTACGGAGATATCGAAGGAATAACCGGTTCCGAGAATGTTTTTGCCCAGAAAACCCGCCCGGCGGGCAACTCCGAGTTCGCGCTCCAAAATGGCCGCACTGCTCTCATAAGAGGGGCGGATGAAAAAAAAGGCCTTGGAGGCCGAAAAAGCATACGCAGAGAGGACCATGCCTTCGATTACGCAGTGCGGATCGACGTGCAGCATCATGCGGTCCTTGAAAGTCCCCGGCTCCATTTCGTCCGCGTTGGCCACGAGGTAGCGCGGGAAAGGACTCGTATCTGCAACCGAGGCCCATTTCTTCCCGGCGGGAAAACCGGCGCCGCCCCGACCCATCAGGCCCGAATCCCCCACCAGCCGGATGATTTCCTTAGGCGAAATCCCCCCGCCGATGAACTTTTCGAGCGCTTCATACCCTCCGCTTTCGCGGTACTCATCCAGGGTGGCCACACGGTTGGGCTTCCTGTTTTTAAACAATACCAGGGGATACTCAAACGGCATGATTCATTCCGATCCGCTGAAGTCGGCGTTTTGAGCCAGTTGGTCAAGGACCCTGTCGATCTTTTCAGGAGTCAGGCTTCCAAATACCCGCTTGTTTATCACCATCGCCGGGGCGCGGTCGCAATAGCCGATGCAGCAGACCGGCAAAAGCGTAAAGAGCCCGTCGGCGCTGGTCTCTCCCGGGGTGATGCCCAGCCGGGAGCTGATGTAGTCGAGTACGCGCTGATGCCCCTCGAGCCAGCAGACCGTGCTGTCACAGACCTTTATCACGTACTTTCCCACCGGGCTGCGATAGATGTAGTCGTAAAAAGTGGCAAGCTCTTCGAGTTCCAGAGGCGACATGCCGAGCAGCCCCGCCGCATCGACCATGGCTTCGTCGCTCATCCAGCCCTGAAGCTCCTGGATTTCAAACATCACATCGATAGCCTTCTCGCGGGGAGATTCCGCACCGGAGATCATCTCACGAAGCTTCAATTTCAATTCGTCAGGCAGCATAGTTTCGAATTCATCTTTACATTGATTATAAATATCTCGACTGTAAACAGGCTTGCAATGTTGTATATCACGTGCAAACTAATTCCGGGTAGGCAAAAGTCAATGCAACGCGCGCTCGCGGGCAACTACGGTCTGCCGGCTTGAGGAGGAATTTATCATGAAATTCGAGGAAGCATACCGATGGCTGCTGGACTATTCGAAGACCACCGCCCTGTACGAGTCCGTAATGGGGCTCCTTCACTGGGACCTGCGCACCTGTTTGCCCCCCAGGGGCCATGCGCACAGATCGGAGCAAATTGCGGAAATGACCGCGCTTGTCTACCGCCGTGCGACGGACCCGCGGCTGGGCGAGATGCTGGCGGAAGCGCAGGCAGCCAAAAACCGGTTTTCAGACTTCTCGGATGAAGCAGTGAACCTGCGCGAGTGGAGGAGAAATTTCGACCGCGCCGTCAGGATACCTCAAAAACTCGCAGTAGAACTTGCAAAGGCTGCATCGGAGGGCCAGTTCGCATGGCAGGAGGCACGAAGGGAAAATAACTGGGAGAGCTTCCGGCCGTATCTGGAGCGAATACTAGCCCTCAAACGGCAGGAGGGCGAAGCGCTCTCGACCGGTGGCAAAGAGGTCTACGACGCCCTCATCGACGACTTCGAACAGGGGGAAACCGCTGCGGGAATCGAGTCGCTTTTTACGGAGCTCGAGGCGGCCACTTTTAAACTACTCGAAAAGATCGAGGCCGCCCCCCGAAAACCTGACCCCGGAGTTTTGCGGGGCGATTGTCCGGCTTTGGCGCAGCAGACTTTCATACGGGAGGTAATCGGCGCTTTGGGCTACGATTTCGATGCGGGCCGGCTCGATCTTTCGGCCCATCCGTTTACCTCGGGCATCGGACCGGGAGATGTGCGAATTACGACAAGGCTCGACCCAGACTCTTTCGTCATGGGACTCTTCAGCTCAATTCACGAGACAGGCCACGCCCTCTACGAGCACGGGCTGCCCCCGGAACACCGCGGAACGCCTTGCGGCTCCCCGGTCTCCATGGCAATCCACGAATCCCAGTCCCGCATCTGGGAAAACATGGTCGGAAAGTCTCCCGGATTCTGGAACCATTTCTACCCCACCGCATGCAGCCATTTTCCATGGCTCAACAAAACGGGTCGGGACGAGTTTCTCTTTGCCGTAAACGAGGTTCGCCGGAGCCCGATCCGCACGGAGGCAGACGAAGTCACCTACAACCTGCACATCATCATGCGATTCAAACTGGAAAGAATGCTCATCGGCGGGGAACTCCAGGCCGCAGATCTGCCGCAGGCCTGGAACAGCTTCATGGACCGCTATTTCCACATCCAACCGCAAAGCTTTTCCGAAGGCGTTTTGCAGGACATTCACTGGTCTTCGGGGGCGTTTGGCTACTTTCCCTCCTACGCCCTGGGGAATATGTACGCGGCCCGGTTTTATGCAAAAGCGCAGGAGGAGTTGGGCAATCTGGAACAAATGTTTTCAGCCGGCGAGTTTTCTCCCCTGCTCGATTGGCTTCGAAAAAACGTTCACTCCCGGGGGAGCAGGCTGCTTGCCCGCGACCTCGTCAAAGCCGCCTGCGGCGAGGAGTTGAACGCGGATTCCCTGGTCTCTTACCTCGAAGCCAAGTACGAGGCGGCCTACGGATTGCGATGAAAAAGGCCGCAACTCACGCTTTCCCGGACGAAGGGCTAAGCGTAGCCGTATGGTCAGGAGCAGTTTTGAGAGTGCAGGGTATCGAAAAGGATACGGGATCGATTGGGGAGTATTTTGGTAATGACTTCTTTGACTTATAAAAACAAAGACCTCAGCTTTCACTCTACGCCTCGGGGAAAGTCACGGTGAAGGTTCGAGGTCTATGTGCGTAAGGCGATGAAACCTTAAGGTTTTTCTGGAGCGGGAGACGGGATTCGAACCCGCGACCCTCAGCTTGGAAGGCTGATGCTCTAGCCAACTGAGCTACTCCCGCTCGGAGGTGATTATGTACCACAAAAAGAGGTGAGTTTTAAGCGTTAAGTTGAGTCGATCGAAAGATTTCCCGCGTCCTGCGCCCAAAACCTTCCGCCTCGCTCACTGTTTGCCCTGCGGTCCTTCGACCACGACCTTGTCCACTCCGTCTTTTTCCGCAAGCAAGACATTCACCTGTTCTTCGGGCCGGGTATCCAGGGCGATACCCACAAATTGGCTGCAGATGGGCAGTTCTCTGTGGTCCCTGTCCACAAGCACGGCCACCTGGACCCGCATCGGCCTGCCATAGTCGATCAGGGCGTCGAGAGCCGCCCGCACGGTTCTCCCGGTAAAGAGCACATCGTCTATCAGAACGACTTCCAGATCGTCTATACGAAAGGGCAGATTGGTTCCCTTGAGCACGGGTTGGGTATGAAGGCGGGTCCAGTCGTCCCGGTACAAAGTGATGTCCAGAGAGCCCAGAGGAACGGGAGCCCCCAGTCTGCCCGCTATTATCCGGGCGATCCTTTGGGCGAGAAAAACGCCCCCGGTGTGTATGCCCACCAGGGCGAGCCTGCGAGGGTCCCTGCTCGATTCGATTATTTCTGCCGAGAGCCGCTCCAGCGCAGCCTGAACGTCCCCGGCTTCCATTATGACGCGACCGTCGCCATCTGCCATGTCAGTGCCCGCCTCTACAAGCGAAGATCCAGAACATGAAAGGCGTCTTTCGACGCCCTTGTCAACTCTGAGTGTCTTGAGAACACAAGATTCCGAGAAAATACTTTTGTAGCAACTTTTTCGTGATATGTCAATGAATAAGCCCTCGCGTTCGATCCGCTCGAAGGAGAGCTCTCCTCGGGCGCCCCGCGGCCACCAAGGCGACAGGATTTCTTTTCTCCGTACCCCGTTCTACCGAGTCCGACTTATCGGTACCTCCGCAAGTCAGGCCTTTTTCCTTGCATCCCACTTCCTTTTTGTGCCATCATTTGACCTCAGGTGATTATGAAAGATCTTTTATATCGACATAGGAAGAGATTCCCTGGCGCGGTCGGCGCTCTTTGCTTCCTTTTCTACGCCCTTTTTCCCCTCTCTTTGTGCCTGGCGCAATCGCCGGCGCCGCGTGCCTGTGGACAGATTTCAAAGGCGCTTCCCCTGGAGGTCTCCGTAACCGGACTTGCCGGCCGTGCGGAGCGCAGCGGAGATTGGCCCCTTGTTGCCTATCTGCTTCTTAATTCCAAAACGCAGTTTACCTCACTCGCCGGGGACGCTTTTGTCGGAATAGACATACTCATGCCGACCCGCCTTGCGCCAATGAACAAGCGATGGGCTTGGCCTGTTATTTCACGCTCTTTTAGCATCTCGAACACAAACGGATCGCCCTTTCGAGAAGGCATAATTCACTCCGGCCCTTCTCCGCCCCTGTGGCACATTATTTTTGACTGATCCGGATCCGTTTCAAAGCCGGTTTTTCATAGAAACACGGCTCCCCACCTTTTGCTCCTCAACAACGAAGGAGATATGGCATGAAGATTACCCTTCGACTCATTGTTTCTCTTGTATTCGTGGTCGCCCTGGTGAGCGCATTTTTTTCATTTTTCCAGGTGGACCAGGCGAAAACCCGTATGACCCGGGATCTGGACAGAAGGTCGGCCATTCTTGCCGACAGCCTCCAGCAGTCTGTGGCCTCTTTGGGGCGCTCAGGACTCCCCGAGTGGCTGAAGCAGCTTGTGGCAAAGTATGAAAGACTCGACGGGGTCGCCGTGTTTGATCTGAGCGGCAACATCGTAGCCTCCACCCGGCAGATCGGATCACGGATCCCCCAGCCTTTCCCGGCGGCGGTCAAGGTGATTCTTAAAAAGAGATCGGCAGGGGAATTCCTGGATATAGACGGGAAGGACATCTATGTCTACGCTCTGCCCCTGAAGACGGATGGGAAAATTACCGGTGCGATGGCCCTGTTCAATGACGCCGCGTATATAGACGTGAGATTGCGGGAGATATGGAAAGATAACCTGATCCGGTTTCTGCTCTATTCCTTTCTGAGCGTTCTCATTACCGTTGTCGTCGTCAAATGGAGCATTACGGGACCGATTGCGCAGATCGCACAATGGATGGTGGATGTAAGAACCGGTAAGGGGAGGGCTTTGCAGCCCGCGCATTATCCGCGCGGAGACGTTCTGGCCCCCCTCGTGAAGGAGGCGGCAAACCTTGCCAAAAGCCTTTCCGCCGCTCGGGCCAAAGCCGACCAGGCGGCAGTACGCCATTTCAATACGACCTCACAGTGGACCGCTCGCCGCCTCAGGGAACACATCCGAACCGAACTCCACGGCGAAAAACTCATCGTCGTCTCGAACCGCGAACCCTATATGCACGCCAGAAACGGCAAAAATGTCGAGTGCATCGTCCCGGCCGGCGGTCTGGTGACGGCCCTGGATCCCGTTCTGCGGATCTGCGACGGCCTATGGCTCGCACACGGCGGTGGAGACGCCGACCAGGAAACTGTAGACGCTAACGACAGAGTGCGCGTGCCCCCGGCAGACCCCGCCTACACGCTCAAAAGGGTCTGGCTGTCGAGGGAGGAGGAAAAGGGCTACTATTACGGCTTCTCAAACGAAGGCATATGGCCCCTCTGCCACATCGCCCACACCCGGCCGATTTTCCGCCTTGAAGACTGGATTTGTTATCAGAGGGTGAATGCGAAATTCGCTGAAAAACTGCTCCAGGAAATAGAGGGCGAAAAGAGCCCTCTCATACTTGTTCAGGATTACCACCTCGCGCTCCTGCCGCTTATCATCAAAGCAAAACGGCCCGATGCGCGCATAGCCCTTTTCTGGCACATTCCCTGGCCAAACCCGGAGGCGTTCGGCATCTGCCCGTGGCGCGAAGAAATCCTCATGGGTATGCTCGGCGCCGACCTCATTGGTTTCCACATCCAGTTTCATTGCAACAATTTCCTGGATACGGTGGATCGATTTCTCGAATCCAAAACCGATTGGGAGCAATTTTCCGTTACCCGGAGCGGCCATACGGCACTGGTGAAGGCTTTTCCGATCAGCGTCAGTTTTGACGCTGTCGCAGACAGCGAAATCTCCAGCAGTGAAAGCTCGCGGTTGCGCGAACAGATCCTTTTGGAAATGGGCTTCCCGGTGAAGTACCTGGGCGTGGGCGTGGACCGCATCGACTACACCAAAGGCATTCCCGAACGCTTCAAGGCTATAGAGAGGTTTTTCGAAAAATATCCCGAATTCATAGGGGAGTTCACGTTCATCGAACTGGGGGCCCCCAGCCGAACACATATCAAGAAATATCATGACTTCATGGCGGAAGTGGAGGAAACGGCGGATTCGGTAAACTGGCGCTTCAAGACCGGGACATGGAAACCCATCCTGTTTCTGCGGGCTCACCACAGCCACGAGGAAATCAATCGCTTCTACAAGGCGGCGGACCTGTGCATGGTCACCTCGTTACACGACGGCATGAACCTGGTGGCGAAAGAATTCGTCTCGGTCCGTCATGACGAAGACGGGGTTCTCATACTCAGTCAGTTCGCAGGCGCATCTCGGGAACTCAGCGAGGCACTGATCGTAAACCCCTATGATATTGAGGAAATGGCCGATGCCATCCACCGCTCTCTTCTCATGGACCGAAGAGAGAAAAGAGCCCGCATGACACGGATGCGTGCGGAAGTGCGGGAAAACAACATCTACCGCTGGGCAGGAGATCTCATTGCGGCCCTCGCCCGCCTGAGGCCTCTCGAGGGGGAACACCCCGAACAAACGCTCGCGTCGAACCCTCCCGGCTCTCCGACCCGAAAGGACCCAGCGTGAGACACATCCCCGACAAGCCCCGAGTCATCGAAGCACCCGATTTCTGGTCCCGTGTCTGCGGTGCGGCAAGACCTTTTCTTGGACTCGACTATGACGGCACACTGGCCCCGTTCCATCTGGAAAGGACGCGGGCGCTCCCTTTGCCCGGCGTAGTCGAGCTGCTCGAAAGTATCAACCGGTCCGGGAAAACCTTCCTTGCCATCATTTCGGGCAGACCCCTTTCCGAACTGCTCTGCCTCCTGGGAGATATCCCCATCCCCCTGGTGGGAAGCCACGGCTTCGAGTGGAAATACCCCGGAAGTCGAATAGAAGTAGTGAACCTTCCCCGCGAGCAGGCTGACGGGCTCGCCGTTGCAGGGCGAACCGTGGAAAAACTGGATCTGGCCCATTTGACCGAAGTCAAGACCGCATCTATCGCCTTGCACACGCGCCCGCTGCGAACGAATCAGGCCGAACGGATCGAAGCCCTGGTGCTGCCGCTTTGGACGGATATTGCTTCTTCCCACAATCTCCATTGCAGGCATTTCAATGGCGGGATCGAGATTTTGTCGCGCGAATGCAACAAGGCAGATGCCCTTATGACCCTCTTCAATCGTTCAGGCGCCGATCTTCCGATATATGTCGGAGATGATGCCACCGATGAGGACGCGTTTAGAGCCCTTGCAGGTCGTGGCATAGGGATCAGGGTCGGGCTCCCGGAGACACCCACCGCGGCCGAGGGATTTCTTCCTGATTGCCGGGCGGTAAAGGAGCTGCTAACAACTTGGCTTTTGATCGATTCCGGCCATAGCTGCTGATGTATCTTTAAAAAATTTGCGATTGTTTTCAACCGGCCTGCGTGTTATGAACGTTCATTCCGGCTGTGACAGAAGTCTGGCCCGGATTTGCCTTCACAAGGTAAAATCCTGAAAAATCAAATGACATTCTGGTTGGGCCAACCTATACGCGACTTGCGTTCAAGATGGTAGCCGCGGGAGGGCCTGAAACTCTCCATCAAAGGGGCGTGGCTTGTTTTTCGCCCGCCCCGGAACGCGAATCGATATTCGTTGCATCCCCGGCCGATTCACCCCGGAGAGAAACATGAAGCTTGCAAAATTTATTGGTTTGCCGTTGTCCGTAATAGGATTGATTCTCTATTTCCCCCCCTTGCAGAAGATCCTGGTTCACATCTTCGGAAATGCCGGACACGTGGGCGCGGCGATTATATTTGCGTCGGGATGGGCATTGCTGCTCGGATATATACTTTTCCATCTGGGAATGAATACCCGGGAAGGCGAATCGAATTAGCGTCCTTTGAAATCCCCCCTTGCCCCCCTTTGCAAAAGGGGGGATCCCGTCATGGCCGTGGTTTCCGGTTCTTCCACGACGACAACGCGGGGGCTGGCCCAGGGCCAGTCCCCGCGTTGTCGTTTCTTGATTCTAATTCACTTTCACAAGTTGGGTAGCCTTGGACCTCATCCCGTTTTTATCCGTAACGGTCAGGGTGAAGGTCAGGACATCGCCCCACGTGCCCGAATATTTTGCGGCCTGAAACGTGGGGGTCGCCGAGGTGGGATCCGACAGCTTCACCGGTATTCCTCCCGTCTGACGCCATCTGTAGGCGGAGATCCCGCTCGAAGCCTTTGACGCAGAACCGTTCAGCTTTACGGTGGTTCCCGAATATACGCTCTGCTCGGCCCCGACGACCGCCGTTGGCGGCGCCGAACCCGTCGAATCGACGTTCACAAAACAGAAGTCGTTCGCTTTGAATCCGAGGCTGTCGGTTACCGTCAGCAGGAAGCACAGGGATGCATTGCTGCTCGTCGGTGCGGTGAAAGTCGGCGTGGGCGACGTGGGACTGGACAGCTTTACCGCCGGCCCGTCCACCTGTTGCCAGAGATAGGAAACGATTTTGTCCGCCGTGTCCGTCGAAGGACCTGCGGAAGCCGTTCCGTTCAGTTCGGTCACCGCACCCTCGCCTACCGCCTGATCCCGGCCGGCATTGGCCGTCGGCGCCACCGTATACCAGTAGGACGAATTGACGATACACTGCGATGTTGACGTCACGCCGTTTTTGTCGGTCACCGTAAGCTGAAAGGTCAACGTAGAGGGTCTTGTTGGCGCCTGAAAAGAGGTCATCACCTGGTTGGGTGAAGAAAGCGATACGGTTGGCCCACCTGTCTGGACCCAATGATACGATAGTATCCCTGGTCCGCCGACATCGGTTGAATTGGCGCCGCTGAGAGTCACCACCACCCCTCCGTCGCTCACCGTCTGGTTCGGTCCGGCATCTGCGATCGGCGCCTGCGTGCCGGAAATGAAGCTTGCCGCGATCGTATGATTGGCCGAAACCTTGTAAAACGTATAGCTGGTGACCGCACCAATAGAGGCTCCATCCACCAGCACACTGTTCACCTTATAGCCGGCTGCCGGGGTTATGCTGAAAGTCTGGTTTCCGCCCGCGGCCACAGACACCGCGCCTGCAGGGGAAATCGTACCGTTGCCGCCCGCTGTAGCCGTGATCGAATAGGCTGTGGTCTGAGTTTGACTGGCCGCAAAGACCGCCGAAATAGTATGGTTGGTCGTAACATTTGAAAACGTATAGCTGCCGACCGCCCCGACCGAAGAACCGTCCACCTGCACGTTGGCTATGCTGTAGCCGGTGGCCGGAGTTATGGTAAACGTCTGGTTTGCCCCGGACTTGACCGACACCGCCCCCTGGGGCGATATAGTCCCGCCGCTGCCTGCGGTGGTGTTGATCGTGTAAGAGGTAGCAGTTCCGCTCCCGGAGCTTTGTGCCGAAAAGGTGGCCGAAATGGTGTGGCTTGCCGCAAGACTGGAAAATGTGTAGCTGCTGACGGCCCCCACCGAAACACCGTCCACCTTCACATCCGAGATTGTATACCCCGAAGCGGGGGTTATGGTGAAGGACTGGCTCCCCCCCCGGGTCTGAAAGAAACTCCCGGACGGCGATATCGACCCGCCCGACCCCGCCGAAGCACTGAGCGAATCGATCGCGAGTTCCGGGGAAAGGGGGCTCTGATTATTTGAGCTGTCATAGGCCGATACCGCGATGTAGTAGCTTTGAGCACCCAGGTTCGCGAGCGTAAACGACGTGCTGTTCCCCGCGTTCAGCGTGGTCGTGTAGTTTCCCGATGTTGTGCCGTAGTGTACGTCATAGCCCGCTACCGGGCTGGAGTCGGCATT
>JAKAJS010000023.1 GCA_021813685.1 Deltaproteobacteria bacterium
CCCGCAAATTACGGAACCCGGTCAAAACACGAGGCGAGCCGACTGCACCCCGCCTCGTGTTTTACAAACCGCCCCCAAAGCCAGCTCCTTCACTTGATTCCAAGCAGAGGCAGAAGGACGAGGGGGAAAAAATCTATCAGGAAATGAAGCACGACAGGGGCAACGAGGCTTTTTCTCCAAAGATAGACGAGGGCCAGGATAATGCCCAGTACGCCGACGGTGCCAAGGCCGGCCGTGCCTTCATAGCCATGGCCCAGAGAAAAGACCGCCGACGAGAGGAGGATCGCCGAAGCGATGCTGCCCGTAAGCTGGTTAAAGCGTAGTATCAGGTATCCCCGAAATATGGTCTCCTCGGCAACTGCTACCACGACCACCAGCACGCAGGCCAGTAAAATCTCAATCGGGCCCTTTGCCGTCAAAAACTGCGGCACTCCTTTTACCCCGGATAATCCAACCCATTCGAACAGCCGCTTAAGAATCGCTATGCCGTAGAGGATGGGCACAAATAGAGCCACACCCAAAAGGGCCTCCTGCTTGAGCCCGGCAAAAGTCCACCCGAGCCGGGAGAGCGGCACCCCGTCGTGCCAGAGGAAGAAAAGGACCAGGCAGGTAAGGGAGAGATCTCGAAAAATTACGGAAACCGCCAGCAGAGGGAATCCGAAAGAGCCGCCCAAACCGGGAAAGGAAATGAGCATCGACGGCACGATGAGAAGCAGGAAAACGGCGAGTTCGAAAAGCTCCTTTTTGCGCGATTCGACACTGCTTACGGGCTCATCCACAATGCTGCCTCTTTCTGTTTCGAAAAGTTGATGTTGGGCATCGCTCCGCTCAGCCCAACATCTACAGTCAGCCCAACCCGCTTCTTTCCATCTTTTCTGGTGTCCCAAAAGGGGGGTGGAGAGCTGCCTAATTCTTTTTCCAGAACTCCCACCAGGGCGGTTTAGCGGCCTGGCTCTTCATAAACTTGCTGTTGGCGGATTCCGCCATACTCAAGTGTTCTTTTAGCGTGGGCACGGTGTCGGAGGCAAATGTTTTAAGGCTGGGGTTCGTGCCCTGTTTCGCCTCGTTTTCAAACTTGGTCAGTGCCTTCCGGTGATCGTTTACCGCAAAGTGGAGGTAGGCCTTGTCGAATTCGGAGCCCGTAAGGGTGGAAAACTTCTGCAACTCGCTTTGCCCGGCGCTGTTGAGCGCATCGGGAAGCTTGGCCCCTTCCGTTTGAGCGATTTGCTGCAGCTGCTGGTCCGCCTTCGTATGATCTGCGATGATTTTGGCGGCAAGGTCTTTGATGTCCGGGCTGGCGCTCTTTGCCTGCGCCTGCTTTGCCAGAGCGATTTCCAGCATTCCGTCCTGCGCTGCGGCCTCGACAAACGCCTGGTCATTGGGGCTGAGCGGCTTGGGCGGGGTTTTGGCCGCACCATTGGGTTGGTTTGCGGCTGGCGCAGCGGGGGGGTTCTGTTGTGCGGCAGGGGTTTGCGCGGCAGGCGTCCCGCTCTGTTGTGCATGAGCCACCGGTGCGACCAGAAATGCGGCGGCGATCAGCCATACGAACGATTGCAATTTTAAATCCATTTTCAATCCCATTAGAGTCTCCTCTCCTTTTATTTTTTTTAAGATATGAGCTTCGCGCGCGTTTTCAATCGGTCCCGGGTGCGCCCGAATGGTTATTTTGCAGAGAGCAGACCAACCTTTTGCGACCGAAAGGACTCTTCAGCCATGAAAAGGGTTCGAAACGTTTTACTCTCCCTGGTTGCCTTCACGGCCCTAATCTTCTTCCCGCCTGCCGCCCGGGCACGGATAATGTCGGAAAACCTCGACAACCTGCGTTGCGGCGATCAACTGGTCGAACTCGGACAAACCCAGTTGGAGGTTGTACACCTTTGCGGGGCTCCCGAAATCAGCGACACCTACTACGTCGTAAACGGCAGTCTCGACAGGTGGACCTACAATATGGGTCCGGAGGACTTCATTTACGTCTTCACGTTCATAAACGGCCAGTTGCGGGATATTCTGCAAACGGACAGGGGGTTTTAGAAATAAGAATCTCTCCCGCACCACCTTGCCAACCCTCAAGCAATACTTATCAGGTTTATGCACACCCAACGAGGGAGTGACGTGCAGCGGCTCTTTTTCGGGCAGAAAGGGGAAACGTGCAATATTTTCCGACAGGTGTTCCATTTTATCTGTTTTTCTTCTTTCTCTTTGCTTTCCTCATCGTGATGATCGAGGTGAAGGTTCTTTCCTACGCCTACGAACGGATGGGAATAAACAGGCATTATGTGTTCGTTCTGCTGCTCCTTTCGCTTTTCAGCACCTATTTCAACATCCCCGTCTATCACTTCCCGGCCGAACGGGTGCTTTCGGACGCCCACGTCGATTTTTTCGGAATGCGCTACCTCATCCCGTATGCCTCCACGTGGCGGGGGACAACGCTTGCGGTAAACGTCGGCGGGGCACTGATTCCAACACTTCTCTCCCTCTACCTTACAGCGAAAAACAAGCTCTTTTTCAGCGCAGTGCTGGGGGTTGGACTGGTAACGATCGTCACCCACCTGCTTGCCTATCCGGTGAAAGGGCTGGGGATCGCCGAACCCCTTTTCGTGCCGCCTCTTATCGCCACTGGAGCAGGGCTCCTGTTCGCAAGGCGCGCAGCCCCCGCCCTCGCCTATATTTCCGGAACGCTCGGAACGCTCCTCGGGGCGGATCTTTTGAACCTGGACAAAGTCCGGGGGCTCGGAGCTCCGATCGTCTCCATCGGGGGGGCCGGAACCTTCGACGGGATATTTCTAACCGGGATAGTCGCCGTTTTGCTGGCAAGTATCTTTTCCAACCCGACACAGGAAGAAGATACGAAAGAAATCTGAACGCCCCCTGCCTGCGCAGCAGGCGGGCAACTTGTGAGCGGCGGCACGCAGCCCTTCCCCCAAATCTGGTTTCGCCCACTTGAATTGCGTCGGTATCGAAGTGTATCATTGAGCATCTGTGGTGGGTCGCCCCGAAGGGGTCGGCAGTGTCCAGTTAACACCGTGCTATGGGATTCCGCCCAATGTCCGAATTTATCGAAGCGTTTCGAAGACTGGCTATTCCCTATTGGAAGTCGGAAGACAAATGGCGAGCCTGGGTCCTGCTGGTGGCTATAGTCGCCTTCAACCTGGGGATGGTTTATTTTCTCGTCAAAATAAACCTTTGGTACAAGGATTTCTACAATATCCTCCAGACGCTCAACAAGGCCGCCTTTCTGCCTTCAATCCTCAAGTTCTGCCTGCTGGCCGCCGCCTACATCTTTCTTGCCGTCTACATGCTCTACCTCAGCCAGATGCTGCAGATCCGCTGGAGAGACTGGCTGACGGACAAGTACCTCAAAGAATGGCTGAACCATAAGGCCTACTATCGGATCAACTTCGACGGCGCCGCGACCGATAACCCCGACCAGCGAATCAGCGAAGACATCAATTCCTACATCTCGCAGACGATAAACCTGGGAACGAGTCTATTGAGCTCGGTGGCTTCCCTCTTTTCCTTTCTTGTTATTCTCTGGGTGCTCTCCGGGTCGCTTGTCGTTCCCCTGGGCGCCCACTCGTTCTCCATCCCGGGCTACATGGTCTGGGCTTCACTGCTCTATGCCGTTTTCGGCACCTGGGTGACGATTCGGGTGGGAAACCCCCTCGTGCGGCTCAATTTCGATCAGCAAAAATATGAAGCCGATTTCCGCTTCAGCATGGTCCGAGTGCGCGAGCACAGCGAGTCGATCGCACTCTACGGCGGCGAGGACCATGAGCAGACCCATCTCATGGGACGATTCAAGAGCCTGCTCGATAATTTCTGGAAAATCATGAAGAGGCAGAAGAGGCTCTCCTGGGTGACCAACTCCTACAGTCAGGCAGCAGTCATTTTCCCGCTCCTCATGGCAGCCCCCCGTTTCTTTTCCGGCAAAATGAACCTGGGCGGACTCATGCAGACCGCAGACGCCTTCGGACAGGTCCAGGGGGCTTTTTCTTTTCTGGTCACCAGTTATGTCACCATAGCCAGCTGGCATGCGGTGATAAACCGTCTGGTAGGCTTTTCCAGAACCATGGACAGGCTCGAGAGCACCGAACTGCTTCCCGGGACCAAGTGCCTGTGCGCTCCCTGCAAGGCCATAAAAATCGAAGCCTTCAATGTGTCGTTGCCCAACGGGAAACTCCTGGTAAGGGACCTCGAACTCAATATCGAATCGGGCGCTCACCTGCTTATCACCGGCCCCTCCGGGTGCGGCAAGAGCACACTGGTCCGGGCGCTGGCAGGCATCTGGCCCTTCTGCGAGGGTACGGCGATCTTGCCCGAGTCCTCCAAAATCATGTTTCTGCCCCAAAAGCCCTATCTGCCCCTCGGCACCCTCGGAAACGCGCTTTGCTACCCGCACACCAACGGCTACCGGCCCGAGGATTTCCAAAGAGTCCTGGAGCTCTGCGGCCTGGCACACCTGGGGCAACACCTGGAAAAAGACGAAGACTGGGCGCACGTGCTCTCTCTTGGCGAACAGCAGCGCCTCGCCTTTTCGAGGATTTTGCTCGTCAAGCCCGATTTCATATTCCTCGACGAGGCCACTGCCTCCGTGGATGAAAAATCAGAGGAGGCCCTCTACGATGTGCTTCAAAACAACTTGCCCTGCTCTGCGGTGATCAGCGTCGGACACCGCGGGACCCTGGTCGCCTGGCACTCCGAAAGGCTTACCTTCGAGGGAGACGCCAACTGGGTTAAATCCCTGCTGGGCGCCCAAAGCCGTGGAGTGCTCGCCTGATCGAATATTCGCCGCCCTCGGTGAGCAGTAAAGGGGATTATTTGGAGTTCACTGCTCGCTAAGGGCGCCATTTCCCTACACATTTAAGAACTACAATCGTTTCTCAGAAATTCTCCGCCAGCACTGATTTTCCTCTAATTATTTCTTGCACTCTCGCCGATTCTATAATAGAGTCCGCCGCAAAATCCCAATCTTCTGACAAACTCGATGCAATTTGCCGGCGGCCTGATGCGCCCGAACCGCCGGCAGTCTGTCTATTCACACTGAACCTGTTCGCAAAGGAAGAGGAGTCCGTATATTTTCAAACCTTTATGAGATGGTACGTGTATGAGATGGTACGTGCAATATCCCTTGGGAGGGGGACGAAGATGTATGATGTATGTTCCAAATGGATGAAATTCCTTGTTGAAGCCACCAGGCCCGTAACCGAGCCAACCTTCGCAACTGAAAACGAAATAGTACTGGAAACCAGTGCATTCCGGCTGAGGAAGTTCTCGGAAGGAGGCGACAAGAATCCGGTCCTCATTCTTCCTCCGCAGGCCGGTCATCACAGCTCCATTTGTGATTTTTCCCCGGAGAATTCCCTGGTTGACACCTTTCTGAAATCCGGCGTTACAAGCGTCTATGCAATAGATTGGAAAAGCGCCACGTGCTGGCAGGCCGGCGAGACCCTGGAAACCCTCATTTCGCACACGGACCGGTGCGTATCGCACATCGGCCGCAAGGTAAATCTCGTCGGCCTGTGCCAGGGGGGGTGGCAGGGCGCGATGTACACAGCGCTTTTCGGCCCCAGGGTAAATTCGCTTGTCCTCGCGGGTTCTCCTATAGACGCCCATGCGGGAGGTGGAAAAATTAAGAATGCATGCGATTTTTTGCCATATAATTTTTTCCAATCCATGGTCCTTGCCGGGGGCGGCATCTACAGGGGAGAGTTTCAACTGCTTGCATTCAAGCTGATGAATCCTTACGACCGATTTTTTCTGGACTATTACAATCTTTATAACAATATCGAAGATGCTGCCTTCATCGAGAGGCATCGCCGGTTTAGAGACTGGTATGAGTGTGTCCGCCACTTGCCGGGGAGCTGGTATCTCCAGATAGTTGATCAGTTGTTTATGAAAAACAATTTGGTTAAAGGGCAAATCACGCTGTTCAATAAAAGAATCGACTTGAAAAATATCGATTGCCCCCTGTTTATGATTGGCGGCTCAAAGGACGACATCACGACTCCCGACCAGGTGTTTAATGCCGCCAAATACGTTTCCACCCCCCCCTGGCAGATGGAACGGTATCTGGTCGATTCGGGGCATATCGGGCTTTTTATGGGAAGAAATTCCCTAAAGACCGCCTGGCCCGAGGTTATCGAAAAAATGAAAAAGTATTCGGACAATTTTGAAGAAGAACTCCTCGAAGCAGTCTGAGGTAAAGCAGGAGCGGGGGGCTATCGCCCCCTGCTCCCCCGCCGCTATGCGGTTTTTTGGCAGTTTTCCGCCCGCGGGGCGGGCGCTTGTATTTGCCCACGATACCCTGTAAAATACCCCCTGCTTTCCTAGAATTTTTACAGTTACGGTTGAGCCTTCCATGGGAAATAATGGTGCACAGTCGCCGCGAAAGATTTTTGCAGCCCTCCGGTCGCCTTTTGCCTCCATTCGAGGGAGGCTCTTTCTGCTCCTGCTATCCGTGCTGGTTCCGATCATGCTCGTTCAGATCGTGTATGTATACACACGATTCAGAGACCGGGTAGAAAGCCAGTCGGTGGCCTACCTGGAGGTGTCTCGTGCGGTGGCGGCAACCTTCAATAATTTTGTTACCGACATTTTGCATCAGGAATTTGCTATCGGCGCCAGCCTCACCCTGCGGCAACCCCTCTCGTCAGAAGAGATGAGCCGGATCCTCCGATTGAACAGGCACGAATTTCCGGCCGTTCGGAACTTCACGTGGCTGGATCCCCATGGCCGTGTCCTTTCCTCCGGCTCACCTTCGGCGCCGGGTCTGGATCATGCCGATCGTCATTACGTGCGGGAACTCCTGTCGGGCAAGCACTGGGTGGTGAGTAGCCTTTTTCGGTCGCACAGTTCGGGCAAACCGGTTTTCACGGTAAGCCGGGCGATTCGGGGAAAAAAAGGAGATCTTCTGGGCATCGTGGTAGCGACGATCGAGCCCGATAAGCTCCATCAGGTCATCGCCATTCATCTGCGACAGGATGAAACGCTCACGATCATCGACAACCGAGGGGAGGCGGTCTACCGGGAGCCGGAGAGGAAGTGGACCCGGGGGGCGCGGAAGCTTCTGGAAAGTCGGCCCTTTGTCAGACAGGCCCTGGAGGGAAAGGAAGTAAGCGGGGTTTTTCCCTGCTGCACTGTTGGGGAAAAGCGGGTAGTCGCCGTTGTCCCGATCCCCTCGATCGGGTGGGCGGCAAGCGTAGACCGCCCCAAGCAGGCGGTCATGGCCCCCATTTTCTCGCAGTTGCTCCGTGGCGCGATCCTGATCGTCCTGATCATGGGCGTCGTCTTTTTTGTCGCGTTCATCCTCTCCGAAGGGATCTCCAGCTCGGTTCGAAGGCTTCTGGAGCATACTTTGGCTCTTGGCCGCGGGGATAGAACAGAGCCCATCGAAGAAGGCGGCCCTGTCGAACTGAAGGGGCTGGCCTCCGCGTTCAACATCATGGCGGAAAAGGTCGGGGCACGGGAGAAGGCCTTAAAGGATGCGCAGGAGAGGCTTTTTTCTGTTTTCGAAGCCGTTCCCGCCTGTCTCTATCTGCAGGGACCCGATTATTCGATCCGGTTTGCCAATCGCACCTTTCGGGAAACCTTCGGAGATCCCGGAGAAAAGCACTGCTATGAGGTCTTGAGGCAGCAGAGCGGGCCGTGTAAAGAGTGCAGCGAACTGTGCGGCTTCGATACACAGACGCCCAGGCAGTGGGAATGGACCGATTCAGCGGGAAGGTGCTACTCCACACATTCCCATCCGTTTACCGATAGTGACGGCTCTCCGCTGGTGTTAAAACTTGCCGTCGATATTTCCGAGCGTAAGAAGACCGAAGATGCCCTGCGGGAGAGCCGGGAGCAGTTGCGCGATCTTTCCGCCCGGCTCCTTTCGGCCCAGGAGGAAGAAAGAAGGAGAATCGCCGCAGAGCTTCACGACAGCCTGGGCTCCTCTCTTACCGCTATAAAGGTTGGAATCGAAAATGCCCGCCTGCGCTTCGGGCAGATGGAGTCGGGGCGCGAACAGCTCGATGCTCCCATTGCCATGACGCAGCTTGCGATAAGCGAGGTGCGAAAGATGATGTCGGAGCTAAGACCCCTGGTTCTCGACGACTTCGGAATCCTCGCAGCTCTTAACTGGTTTTTCAGGCAATATCGAACGACCTATTCTTCGGTCCACATCGAGATGGAAGTCGGCATCGAAGAACAGGAGATCCCTGATGAGTTGAAAATCGTCATATTCCGGATCGTCCAGGAGGCCTTTAACAATATCGCCAAATACAGCGGGGCGGAATATGTGGAATTTTCGCTTCTCAAGCGCAACGGTTTTATGGAACTTATAATAGAAGACAATGGAGACGGGTTCGACCTCGAAGCCGCCATTTCCAAAAGTCGAGAAAGGCAGGGTCTTGGGTTAACGAGTATGAAAGAAAGAGCGGAGCTCTCCGGGGGGGCCTTTACCATCCGGTCGGTCCCGGGAACGGGAACGAGGCTCGGCGCCCGGTGGCCGTTACCGGCGCATTCCGCATCGCCGTTCGGTCACGTAACCGCAAAACCTGTTGCCTGAAACGGAGTGAGGCTGATTCCATGGGCCGTCCAACCGGTATCACCCTGGAGGGGGGGAAAAAAGCCGCCGCCGGCGAAATCGCCGCCCCGGGAGGGCGTCTTGCCTCCCTGGACACTTTTCGCGGCATCGCCATCGCCCTGATGATTCTGGTCAATAGCCCCGGAGACCCGGGAAATGTCTACTCCCTCTTGAGCCATTCGGCCTGGAACGGGTGGACGGTTGCCGACACGATTTTCCCGGCGTTTCTTTTCATGGTGGGAGTGTCGATCGTTTTCTCCCTGGATGGGCAGAAGGAAAAAAAGATTTCCCATCGGGCGCTCGTGGTGCGGATACTCAAAAGGACCTTGATCCTTTTCGCGCTGGGGATATTTGTCAATATTTTCCCGAGGTTCGATCTGTCCACCGTCCGCATCCCCGGAGTGCTGCAAAGAATAGCCGTCTGCTATCTTTTCACTTCCCTGATCGTACTAAAAAGCGGCCTGCGGGGCCGTATCCTGTGGCTGGTCGGCCTGCTCGCCTCCTACTGGCTGATGATGCGCTTCATCCCCGTACCGGGAATCGGCGCCGGGGTACTGGAGCCGGGCAAAAATTTCGCGGCCTGGGTCGACTCCCATCTGCTGAAGGGATACATGTGGTCTTACACGGGCGGCAAATGGGATCCCGAAGGCATAGTCAGCACCCTTCCCGCTATTGCGACGACTCTTTTCGGGGTGCTCGCCGCCCGCTGGCTCAAAACCCCCTTTTCCGGAGGCCGCAAGATCGCCGGGATGGTGGGGGCCGGAGCTTTCCTGATGGCAGCAGGCCTCCTGCTGGGCCACTGGCTGCCGATAAACAAGAGCCTGTGGACGAGCACGTTCAGCATGTTCATGGCCGGCCTCTCCTCTGTCACCCTCGCGTTCCTCTATGGGTGCATCGACGTCGCCGGGTTTGCGCGCTGGGCCAAACCTTTCACCATTTTAGGCATGAATGCGATAACGCTCTATATTCTGTCGATGGTCTACGTTCATTCTCTCTGGGCACTGGAACTGGAGACCTCCACAGGAGAGAAGAAAAGCGCCCACGCCTTTCTTTTTGGAAGCTTCTTCCACCACCTGGGTCCGAAGGCCGATTCGCTGCTCTGGGCACTCTGGATTGTCTTCTCCATGTACCTGGTGGCGTGGATTATGTGGCGGAAACGGTTGTTTATAAAAATCTAGGGTCAATCGGGACCGCCCCGCACAAGAACCTTGCGCCGGCGCGAAAAATCTGCCATAATGCCTTTTGGGACAGTTCTAAACTCGTTTCCATCAATGCAGTCACAAATGGAATCCTGTACCGTGAATACCGCCTTGATGCGGCAGCGTATTCTTTTTTAAATCGTAACCAAGTGCAGCGCCCCACTCTATTGACCGGAGGCCCGTTATGGAGCCGCCTCGCCGTTGTCCGTGGATTCTGGCTATCCTTGCAGTCTGTTTTGTGGCAGCCCTTATTCCGGCCACCCGCGCGGATGCTTTCATGTCCGGAGAATGGGACGGAAATTATAGCAACTCCTCCGGCAATTCTTCCGGTGCGATGAAGGCCCAACTCTATGCCTCGGGTTCGGCGATCACGGGAGGATTCACGCTTTCCAATTCGCAGTGGACGAGTGCGATCCCAATCGGAAGCGGGGTCCTGCGCTCCAACCTCCTAAGCATAAACGCTCCCGGCTACGGGTGCAGTTTCACCTTTACCTCGATGAATGTGCAGGATTTCACCCTTTCCGGGAAATACGACATTTACTGCGGGGGCAGCTTTTACGATCAGGGCTCATTTTCGTTAACCTATGCGGGGCCGTGGAAAAACGCCATAGATCTCGGAGGCGGCTGGTGGGAAAGCTGGATCGGGGCGTTTTACACCAACTTCTCCCCCTGGATGTACCACCAAACACTGGGCTGGCTCTACCCTTACGGCAATTCCGCAGACGACCTCTGGATCTGGGTCGTATCCTTGAACGCCTTCTGCTGGACCAGTCAGACGATGTATCCCTATCTCTACAGAGCCGGAAACCCGGGCGGCTGGATCTTCTATATACAAGGCACATCAAATCCACGGCTATTCTTCGACTTCACCACAAATACATGGTTCTATAATTAGAGGTAAATTTGACCCGATGCATCGAAATGGCCGGTGCCTGCACTCGCTTTTGGCAAATTATTCAGCAAATGCTTGCTATTCAGAATTTCCGCTATATAATAGCACCAGCCGTTTGGGTTTTTGGCGGTAGAGCCTCGGGGTGTATCTCCACCCGGTGCGCCGCCAAGTGCCATCGATCACTGACCTTTCTTGCATCCCGCATATTCAGGCTGCACCGAATACCGGTTGGCGACGATGTTGGAACGCCTCTCACGAGAGCGCTTCCGCTGCGAGTTTCTTTGCGCCGCTAAACGGTCATCGGATATTTCGAGAAGGTTGCAGCCTCAACCGCAGCTTCGGGCCTGCTCTTTCGTCCGGACTCCTTTGTGATCCGGATCACTTACGAGTACAAACTCATTTTAAGGAACTCTAATTTTATGTCATTTGAAGCACTGCAGCTTGCGCCGCCCATCCTCAAAGCCTTGAGCCGATGCGGCCATGATTCGCCCACTCCCGTCCAGCGGGAGGCAATTCCGATAGCGCTTTCGGGCAAGGACCTGATCGCTTCGGCAAACACCGGTACGGGAAAAACGGCGGCCTTTGTTCTGCCGGCCCTCCAGAAGCTCTTCGATGATCCGTCCAAAAGAGGCCTGCGCATATTGGTTCTTTCGCCCACCCGGGAGCTTGCCGAACAGATCGCGCGGGCGACCTCGAAATATGGACGATACACAAAGGCGCACAGCGTCGCCATCTATGGCGGGATGCCCTTTGGAGATCAGATACGCGCGCTTTCCCAGTCCCCGGAGATGATCATCGCCACCCCGGGCAGGTTGATCGATCACATCTGGCGCGGCCGCATCAATTTGTCAAACGTCGAGATGTTCATCCTGGACGAAGCCGACCGCATGCTGGACATGGGTTTTATAGAAGATGTGGAATTTGTGGCCGACGCCATGCCCGAACAGTGTCAGACGCTCCTGTTTGCCGCAACGATGAACCCGGCGACGACAAAGCTTGCGCAAAAATTCATGAAGGACCCCGAACGTGTGGATTTGGCCCTCGATGGGAAAGTGACCCACGACAAGATCGAGCAGCGTCTGCATATCACCGACAATCTCCAGCACAAGGGGCGCATTCTGAGGCATCTGTGCTCCGGGGAGGATTTACACCGGGCGATCGTCTTCTCGGCCACAAAGAAGGATGCGGATATGCTGGCCCGGCAGCTCGGGAGTGAAGGCTTCGGGGTTGCCGCTCTGCATGGGGACATGACTCAGTCTGTTCGCAATCGCACCATGGAAAACATGCGGCGGGGCAAGATAAAAATCCTGGTGGCAACCGATGTGGCCGCGCGCGGGATAGACATTACGGGAGTGAGCCATGTCATCAATTTCGATCTACCCAGGTCGGCCGAGGATTATGTCAACCGCATCGGACGAACCGGTCGCGCCTCCCAATCGGGAGTGGCCATCTCCCTGGTCTCCCAGGCCGATTTTGAATACCTGGACCGCATCGAACGCTATATAGGCCAAAACCTGAACATTGAGGTGATCCCCGGCCTCGAACCTACGCGAGCGCTTAGCGCCGGCAAAAAATCCAGGCCCTCGTCTGCAAGAGGCAAAAAGCCTCCTTTCGGGCGCCGCAGGAACCGGCCCGCAGCCCAGGGGGCAAAGCCCGCCGTCCAGGGGGCAAAGGCGCGTGCGGCATCGCCCAGACCAAAGGTGTCCGGCGCCTGATTCGGCGCACCGGCACGAAACCTCGCACTCAGGCGGGAGGGCGTAAAGCCCTCCCGCGCGCCCTTCGAGCTTCCCGTCTTATATCGAAGCCAGAGCCTTGGCGACATCCGACATGCCGGTCTTGAGCTCGTTTTGAAATTCGTCGATCATGGTGCGCGTGATATTGAACCGTTTGAACACGGGGTCGGATTCCGGATCGGGGATCCTGGCGCCCGGCTTGTCGTCCTTCCCGGCAAACGATAGCGCCAGAGCATCGGCAATATAAATCAAAGAGACGAATTCCACATATTTTCCGGCTTTTTCGGGATTGTGGTGATGTTCGATCGCGGCCACGATGTCCGGGGGGAATTTCCAGTTGCGGGAGATGATGGCGCCCAATTCCTGGTGGTCGATTCCAAGTGCCCGCCGTTCGGCCTTGACCGTGTCGTTCTCGCCCCGTATCTCCCGCAGGCTGGAGTGGAGGTAAATCTTGGCGTAGAGATTGAGAATGGTGTTGCCGATATCGTGCAATAAGGCGGCCGTGTAGAGCGTGAGGTTCTCTTCGCGCCGCATGCGGCGCGCTACGATCTGCGACAGGAGCGCCGTGTAGACCGAATGCTCCCAGAGTTCCCGCTCCTCCGGAGAATTGCCCGGCCCGTAGTACAGCGTGGAGCACGCGGCAACGACCACCTGCAAGAGCCTTGTATTCCCGAGCAGAAGGATTGCCTCGCGGACAGAGCGCACTTCATATTGACGGCTGTAGTAGACCGAATTTCCCATGCGCAGAATTTTTGCCGCAATGGCCTGATCGTAGGCGATGAGTGCCTCGATTTCCTTTACCGGAGCCATGGATTTGACAAGAGAAACGATCTTCCAGGCAATATCGGGAAAAGGAGGCAGCCTCTCGGCTGCCGCAATGATGTCTTTGACCAGCAATTCGTACTGAAGAGCATCAATCTCGTGTCCGCTGAGCTCTCTAACCATGGCTTGTATCCTTGCTCTTTTGCTGCAAAACCCCATGTGAACAGGCACGTCCGCCCCGAAACCGGTAGCCGCCCTTGGCCATCCCCCCCGCTCTCGGCGTGTCCGCAAATATTATACTTCTAAATCACTCATCGACTCGGAAGGAAAAAAACTTTAACCTTTTTTTTT
>JAKAJS010000122.1 GCA_021813685.1 Deltaproteobacteria bacterium
AGTTCCGATCCGGTGGAGCACGGGACGCAGGCTCTTGTAAATTTTAAAAGAATACGGACCCGCCGCAGGCTTTACCGGCGCCTGGCGGCCGTAGTGTCGTGAGCGATCTCGTTTGTGGCTGGATTTATTCATTTGCGGAAAGATTGCCAAAAACCACCTCTGATGTCAAAGATTGAGTTGCAACCGATAGTTTTTTTATTATTGTAACAGGGAGTTTCGCAATGAGCGACCCTTTGGCCAAAAAGATATCACAGCAAAAATCCGATATTCACTACCACATTACTCACCTGCGTGTCCCGTTTTTTGAAGTGGACATGGGCCAGGCCCTCTATCATGGCAACTATTTTCATCTGTTCGAACTTGGTCGCGAAGAAATGCTGAAAAAAATCGGCTTCCCCTATCGTGAATTCATGAACCGAGAGCTTCATCTAACCGTCATCGATACCCGGTGTACATTTCGAAAACCCTTGCGCTACGAGGATCAAATCGAGCTCCACACGGCGATACGCGCGCTCGGAAGAAGAAATATTTCTTTTACGCAGCTCATTTATAGATCGCTCGATTCGGAAAAAAGCCCGTCCCCGAATCTCGAATTATGCACGGAATGTCGTATAGACATGGTGTGCGTCCAGTTTACGGGACGAGTTACCCTTTTGCCGGAAGACTTCCGACGTGGAGCCCGGACAGTGATTAGTGAGCAGTGATGGGGGGAGTTGAGATGCAAAACGATTGTGGTGAAATAACCGTGAGTCCGATAGGCGTGATTCGAAGTTCGATCCTCGATCCGCAAGAGGCCCCCAAACAAGGCAACGAATCCGCCGTGCGCGGGGAGTTGATCCTGGACGAACGATACCGGGAAGGTCTTGCGGGCATTGAAGAGGGCGCTCAAATTGTAATTCTCTACTGGATGCACCTTGCCGGGCGCGACATTCTCCAGGTCCACCCCAGGGGCGACCGCAACCGCCCCATGCGGGGAGTTTTCTCCACGCGCAGCCCCGACAGGCCAAACCCGATTGCCCTCGAAACCGTAGAGGTCGTTCGCGTTCGGGGAACGGTCATTGAGGTAGTGGGGCTGGACGCCGTCGACGGCACACCTCTTCTCGATATTAAATGCGTGGCATGAACGGCTCTCTGCTCACCGTTAACTCTCCTATTGCCGGCTGGACAAACGCATCTTGACGTGGACGCCTGTTTTTTCGTCGTCGACGACCTCGTCGACTTTTGCGACCAGTTGTTTTCCCTCGGCCCGGTACCCCGTGGTGGTAGCGATTATTTCCCCGCCTTCCACGCTCACCCTGGCCGAGGGCATCGTTCCCACAAGGGCAGCCTCGACCCGGGAGGCGAGAAAGAGGGTCTCCATAGCCTTCTTCGATTCCGGTGTCGCCTGAAAGCAACGTTTCTTCGCCGTCCGGGCGATGATCTCGACGGCATCGTCGGTATTCACACGACGATTGATATGGATCACCAGGTCGTAGAGTATGGGGTCGTTCGTGTCCAGTCCGTACAGGCTGCGGCTCCAGCGTCGCCGTTGTTCGTCGTCTTCCTCCAGGGTCTTGCGCGCATCTTCCTTCGTGATCGTGTGCAGACGGCTCATTTCCACCTTCACCCGTTCGTCGAGGTCGGCGATGATCCTCACCTTGAGCGCATGGGAGATGCCGGGCACGAAAAAATGACCCGCCATGCCGTGGTAGACGACGTTATCCTTCAAAAAATAGTGGAGCAGCGCTTCACGCACATAGGCAAGATACTTTTCCTTTCCGTGCGAAAAGCGGTCGAAAACCGAAGGGGTGTCATGGAGCGCGCGCGCGAGCCGTATTTCGGGAATGTTGAAATGCTCGGAAGCCTTCAGGATGACTTCGCGGGAAACACACGTATAGCCGAGCCTGCGGCATAGCTTCTCCGCCACTTCCTTTCCGTGGCTGTAAGAACCTCTGGAAATAGTGATTATGGGCACTTTGTTGCCGATCCTTTTGTTTTTACCATAATATAGGGAGATTGGGAGTTCGGGGCAACGTCGCTGCCCCTCCGGCCGCCCGCAGGCTGTTGCCCGAAGAGCCTGCCGGAAGACGAAAAAAAACCGGCACGTGCCTGTGCCGGTTTTTTTCATATCGGAAAATTATCTGCGCCCCGGAAAGGGCGGGGAAATGCTATGCCGCAAGCTCTGCTTCCTTTGCCGCCGCAAGCGCCTCGGCGTCCAGTTCGACCCCCTGCTTGAACACCGAAAGGAGCGAGGCGGTAAGGTTGATCACCAGGAGTACGCCGATCACTATGATGAAGCCGCGCATGAACGCGTGGTCCTTCATGGACAGCGGGATGTGCCCGTCCTGGAAAACGTGGGCCACATGGTGGTAGCCGTGGGTGGAAAGATACTTATGCTCCAGGGTCGTAAAGACGAGCCCCGAGATGTCCACACCGAAGATCAGCCCCAGAGAGCGCATCATGTTGAGAATACCGCCCGCAAGCCCCAACTTGTCTCTCGGGGCCGCACCCATGATGGCGCTGTTGTTGGGAGGCGTAAACATGCCCATTCCAAAACCCAGAAGTATCAGCTCTCCCACGAGCAGCAGGAGGCTTGCGTGATTGCCCATGAACAGCAGGGCAAAGCAGGCGATGCCGCACACCATCATGCCGCCCGAAGTCATGAGCCTTGTTCCCCCTCGGTACTTGTCGGAGACCCAGCCGGCGAAAGGAGCGATAACCGCCATTGCAAGCGGGATGGGGGTGAGGAGGCTTCCGGTAAGAGCCGGGCTGTAATTGAGCACTCTTTCGCAGTAGAAGGGCATGAGGAACAGGACCGCGAACAAAACGTAGTAGGACATCATGCCGGTGAGATTTCCGAGAAGAAAGGTCGGGCTCCGGAACATGTTGATGTCGAGAAGAGGATTTTCCACCTTGAGTTCAGTGATGACGAACAGGCCGAGAAGCACCAGGGAGAGTGCCCCGTAGGTCAAAATGGTGGGAGATTCCCACCCCAGCTTTACGCCCTCGTTAAAGAGCAGCACGAGAAAGGCGAGACCGGAGGCGAAAAAGACCGTTCCCACGTAATCGATTTTCTGTTTGACGGTGCTCTTTTCCTGGGCCGGGAGAATGAACATGGCGGCTAACGTGCCCAGGATTCCAATGGGGATGTTGATGTAGAACACCAAACGCCAGCCCACAGCCGAAATCAGAACGCCGCCCACAAACGGACCGACCGCCATCGCGATCGCCTGGACCGCGCCCTGGATGCCGATGGCTTTTCCACGCTCATTGCCGGGAAAGGCCTGGGTGATGAGGGCTACCGAATTGGCCTGGAGAAGCCCCGCGCCGATTGCCTGCAGGACTCTTGCCCCTATGATGAAGGAGGCCGAGGTGGCCATGCCGCAAAACCAGGAGCCGATCGTAAAGATGACGAACCCGATGTTGTAGAGTTTGGAGCGGCCCAGGATGTCGGCGAGCCTGCCGAAGAAGGGAAGAAGTACGGTCAGGGTGATCATGTAGGACATCGCCACCCATTCGATGACGGCCATGGAGGTGTTGAATTCGGTCTTGAGAGTGGGCATCGCCACGTTAACGATGCTCACGTCGAGAGCCGACATGGTCGCGCCGATCAGCACATTAAAGAGAATGAACCATTTCCACGACGGGCGCTCGGAGAAAAACGGATGAGGAAACTGCAGCAGACCTTTGTTCGAGTCTTTGTTCTTCATAGGGTTCCCCTTCTTGAAAGAGGTGGAGGTGAAACCGGTACAAGACAAATTGCCAAAATTGCGAACGGCGCAAAACTCTTCGGTTCCGTTCAGCGCCCATGGATACCATCCGTGACGATACCGTTATACAAGGGAAACATTGCCGGTGAATTTCGAAAACATTACCAGATCATGGAACAAACATTACGTGTGCATGGCGGAAAGATTGCAGGAGTATGGCGGGAACATTACAAGTTTGAAATGTTTTGGAGGACAGATCAACCGATCGATTGATCGGGGGTTTTCAAAACGTAGCCCACGCCGCGGATCGTGTGCGTCATCTTGTCGGCGAACCCTTTGTCAATCTTGTTGCGCAGGCGGCAGACCAACACGTCGACCACATTGGTCTGCGGATCGAAGTGGTAGCCCCAGACCTGGTCCAGGATCATGGTCTTGGAGACAACGCGCCCCGCGTTGCGCATCAGGTACTCGAGCAGGGTGAATTCCCGCGGGTTGAGGTCGATTTTTTTGCCCCCCCGCGTGACCTCGCGGCTCAAAAGGTCCATCGCGAGGTTTCCCACCTCCAGGCGACTCGCCTGCACCGGAGCCGGGCCCCTGCGAATGAGGGCCTGTACCCGCGCCAGCAGTTCGGCGAAGGCGAAGGGCTTTGTCAGATAGTCGTCGCTCCCGGTCTGGAGCCCTCGCACACGGTCGGCAACCGACTGCTTGGCGCTTAAAATGATTACGGGGGTGAAGATATTTTGCTGTCGCAGCTGTTCGATGAGCGTGAGACCATCCAGTTTGGGAAGCATGATGTCGATCACCGCGGCGTCGTAGGACTCGGTGGAGGCAAGGTCCAGGCCGGTCTGGCCGTCAGCGGCCCGGTCGACCACAAAACCCGCCTGTTGCAGCCCATCGGTAACAAACTGGGCGATCTTCAAGTCGTCTTCGACCACCAATATGCGCACGAGCCCGATGCCTCCAGAAACGAACGACAAAAAACGGTTTAGAATCTTCAGCCCCCTATTGTACCAAAAAAATAATCCTTGTTAAAGGGACGGTGATTTTTCTATATAAAGCGAGACATGATCCCGATTTGACTGTGAGACTGGAGCGCATCATGACGGAAAACGATATAACGGTTTACGGCGCCAACTGGTGCCCCGATTGCCGGCGCAGCAAGCTCTTTTTGGGCGACCACCGGATTCCCTATAAATGGGTGGATATTGAGGAAGACAGCGCCGCCCAGCGTTTTATCACCGACAAAAACGGGGGCAGCCGCATCATTCCCACTATTGTTTTCCGGGACGGCTCCTTTCTGGTTGAGCCGACGAACGCAGAGTTGGCCGCCAAACTGGGTCTTAAGACCGAGGCAAAACGAACGCACTACGATCTCATTGTCATCGGAGGAGGTCCTGCCGGCCTTACGGCAGCCCTCTACACGGCCAGGGAAGCCATCGACACGCTGGTGATCGAAATGTCGGCATTCGGCGGCCAAACCGCCGGGACGGAGAAACTGGACAACATGCCCGGGTTTCCCGAAGGGGTGGCGGGAATGGAGTTTTCCATCCGCCTTCGAACCCAGGCCGAACGCTTCGGCGTCGAATTGCTCGAAGCCCAGCAGGTCGATTCGCTCTCAAGGATCGGTAACCTGCACTGCGTAAGCACCCGGGATGGCCGCCGCTACAGCGCCCGCGCCCTGCTCCTCGCCACGGGAAGCCATTACAGGCGGTTGGGTGTTCCGGGCGAATCGGAACTCATGGGGGCGGGCGTTCATTTTTGCGCCACCTGTGACGGACCGTTCTACAAAGGCAAACGGGTGGTCGTAATCGGCGGAGGCAACTCCGCCACCGAGGAGAGCCTTCTTCTCACCAAATTCGCAGAACATGTCACCATTCTCGTGCGCGGTGAAGAACTTACCGCTACGCACCTCATCCAGGAAAAAGTGCTGGCGCACCCGAAAATCGAGGTGCGCTGGAATGTCGAAGTTACCGAATTTATCGGTGCAGGCTCAAAGCTAAACCGGGTAAAGCTCAAAAACATCGTCTCCGGCGAAGAGCAGGAGCTTGCCGCAGATGGAGCCTTCATCTTCATCGGGCTCACGCCCAACACCGGTTTTTTGGCGAAAAGCGGAGTGGTCCTGGACCGATGGGGCTTCATCGTGACCGGTCAAAACCTTTTGGTGGAAAACAGCTGGCCGCAGGGCTATGAAAAACGCCATCCCTATATGTTTGAGACAAGCATCCCCGGCGTATTCGCCGCCGGAGACGTTCGAGATGAGAGCACCAAACAGGCGGTCAGCGCCGCGGGCGAAGGCGCAGCCGCCGCCCTGGCCATTCGCGATTACCTGAAGCAGGTATGATCCAAAAGAAGCAGCGGAAGGGCTTTTGGCCCCCCCGCTGCTTCAGCCTGCGATCTGTCCTCGGCTAGCCTGTCATCCTTTATTTTCTGCGATCCAGTGATCCAACTGGGCAAATTTCGAGTTTATGGTCGAAGTGATTCTCGAGCCCATCCTGTCCTGCATGCTAAGAAGGGTCGTTTTCTGCTGCTCAGTCAGTTTCGGAAGAATCTCAGCCATGACGTTCGCCCTGAGTCGAGCGCCCTGCCGTTCATACTTCACCCACTTGTTGAAATGATCGGCGTTGAAGGTGCCGTTTATGAAGTCCTTGCGGACCTGCACCCCGGCGCTTGCCAATTCCTGTGCCAGCCGTTTCGCCTGAGCTTCGTTCGACTTCAGAACGCTCGCCACCTGAGCTTTTTGACTCTTCGTCAGGTTCAGGTTATGCAACAGTCCGAAAACCGGGTGGAATCTCTGGTTTGGCTTTTGCACCATGGTTTGACCGGGTTGAACGGGCTGCAGGCTTTGTCCGCCGGTTTTCGCCGCAAGTGCGCCACTACCCGCAAAAGCTCCCGTCGCCAGCAAAAAGCCGAGAAATGCGGGAAATCCTCTCTTTATCATGTTCATTATTCCGTTCGCCTCTTTTAACCATGTCCTATTACTTACGGGAAGCTGAACCCGAAAAATGGTGTGTTGATATAGAATCCGGGGCCGCTGTAATAATAAGGGGCACCGTAGTAACCGTAATACGGCGCGCGATAATAGTAATAATCATCGTAGTCCGCATTACGATAGGTTGCATGGTTAGCTGATTGTATATTGGTTCTGGAACCGTTGAACGCATACGCATTGGCCCCAGGCCATGAAAATGTAAATAGCCCAATCACAAATATCAGTGACAATGTAAATAGCAAACGCTTCATTCGAAACCTCCAGATAGTCGCTCCAGGAAGCCCATTCATGCTGCGGCTTCCTTTTTCGAGCCGGTCGAAAGTGGACTGCAACAGGTGATCCTAAGAAAAACGTAACAATTCTCATGGGTTGTTCAAGTGGAGGAAGGAGTGAAAATTACAGAGCGGCTGGCGCTGCGGCGTGATGGCCAAGCCGGTACGCAGCGTTTCCGGCAATTGAAATTCAAACCGGAATATGCTTCAATTCGTCCGTTTGGGAGCACTCCCGCCAGGCGCGTCCGACTTATCGGCTTTGTAAATCTGCGGGAGTATGGATAAACCTTGCTGAAAATCAGGATAGAGAACTATGACGGAGCAAAGCAGAGTTGTTTTGGAAGTCTTCTCCGATTATGCCTGACCCTGGTGCTACTTCAGTACCGGGCGTATTGAGAAGCTAAAGACGACATACGACCTTGAGGTGAGGTGGATAGCCTTTCCTCTGCATCCGGAAACACCTGAAGAGGGCCTGGAGCTGGAGCGACTTTTCGCGGGAAGGGACCTGGATATCCCATCAGTGATGAAACGGTTGGAATCGGTTGCCGCCGAATGCGGTCTGCCCTTCGGCTCGCGGACCATGACCTTCAACAGCCGGCGCGCCCAGGAGGTCGGCAAATGGGCGGAATCTCTGGGCAGGGGGGAGGAGTTCCACATGGCCGTGTTCAAGGCCTACTTCGCGGAGGGGCGAAACATCGCAAAAATCCCCGTCCTGGTGGAATTGGCCGCATCTGTCGGCCTGAAAGGTGTTGAAGAAATCCTGGCCCGGGGGACCTTCAAACAGGCGGTGGATGAGGACTGGAGCTACTCGCGCCGCTGCGAAATCACCGCTGTTCCAACCTTCCTGGCAAACGGCCGCAGAGCCGTCGGCGCGCAGCCCTATAATATCCTGGAAAAACTCGTAACGGGAGCTCCCACCCTGTAGAAGGGGCGGTTTGCTTCTGGAAGGGCCAAGTTCCAAGCCATGTGGTTTCTGCGGATATGCCAAAGGACAGTGGCAATGGGCTTGGCCCTCCGGCAGCGGCGCCGGCCGCCCCTGCGGCAGTGACGCCGGCTCGCTTGTACAAAAATTATCAATCAGTCCATATTTCCTCTTATCGGGAGTGCGCCGACTGTGGTATAGGTGCTATTAACCCACTAAATTCCGTTATAATACCGGCGGGGTGGGGGGTAAAACCCACAAAGCCTTCCATCGTTAATCGGCAGCGTTGTTCATGGTTCCATCTTTTGCAGGCGCGCAGGGCATGCCTTAGAGGAGAGTTAGATGAAGACTACAGAGACGACGGCAGGAAGATACGGCGAGGCATTCAATGAATCGGTAAAGGATCCGAGCTCTTTTTGGGGCAAAGCCGCTCAGGACGTAGCCTGGAAAAAGCCTTACGACCGGGTCCTCGACGATTCGAACCCTCCTTTCTATAAGTGGTTTCCCGGCGGGGAACTCAACACCTGCTACAACGCCTTGGACCTGCACATCGAACAGGGGTTCGGCGATCGCACCGCACTCATCTACGACAGCCCGGTTACCGACACGGTTAAAAAGTTCAGCTATTCGGAACTGAGGGACAGGGTTGCCCGGGTGGCCGGCATGTTGCAGGGTCTGGGGGTGAAAAAAGGCGGTCGGGTCATCATCTACATGCCCATGATCCCGGAGGCCCTCATAGCGATGCTTGCCTGCGCCAGGATAGGGGCCATCCATTCGGTGGTCTTCGGCGGTTTTGCCGCTAAGGAACTTGCGGTTCGTATCGATGACGCCAAGCCCACGGTCATTCTTTCGGCCTCCTGCGGCATAGAAGTCAAAAGGGTTATCCCGTATAAGCCGCTGCTCGATGAAGCAATCAAGATGTCTTCCCACAAACCGGAAAAGTGCGTGATTTTCCAACGGCCCCAGGCTCAGGCGGAATTGACGCCCGGGCGCGATCTCGACTGGGCCGAACTGGAAAAGAAGGCTGTCCCCGCTGATTGTGTCTGGGTGAAGTCCGAAGATCCCCTCTACATTCTCTACACCTCAGGCACCACAGGGGTCCCCAAGGGCGTTGTGCGCGACAACGGCGGCCATGCCGTGGCCTTGAAATGGTCCATGAAGCACATCTACGGGATCAATCCCGGCGAAGTCTACTGGGCGGCTTCCGACGTCGGCTGGGTCGTGGGACATTCCTACATCGTGTACGCCCCGCTTCTTTTGGGAGCCACAACGATCATGTATGAAGGGAAACCGGTCGGAACCCCGGATCCGGGCGCTTTCTGGCGCGTCATCTCCCAACACAAGGTAAAGGCCCTTTTCACCGCCCCCACAGCCTTCCGGGCGATAAAGCGCGAGGACGCCAAGGGCGAATATCTCAAAAAGTACGATATTTCCTGTTTTGAGACCCTGTTTCTGGCCGGCGAGAGAACCGACCCCGACACCTATTTCTGGGCTTCCGATCTGCTCAAGGTTCCCGTGATCGACCACTGGTGGCAGACCGAGACAGGCTGGGCGATTTGCGCCAACTTCCGAAACCTCGAGCTCTTCCCGATCAAGGCCGGCTCCGCCTCCAAGCCCGTTCCGGGATATAACGTCAAGATCCTCGACTCCGCGACGGGAAAAGAACTCGGACCCAACGAGCAGGGCATCGTCGGCATCAAACTGCCTCTTCCTCCCGGAAATCTCCCCACCCTGTGGCAAAACGATCTGAAGTTCCAGGAATCCTACACGAACGCCTATCCCGGATATTATTTCACCGGAGACGGCGGCTACTTTGACGAAGATGGCTACATATACATCATGGGCAGGGTCGATGACGTGATCAACGTGGCCGGCCACAGACTCTCGACCGGCGCCATGGAAGAAATCGTTGCCCAGCACCCCGACGTTGCCGAATGCGCTGTGATCGGCGCAGAAGACCAGCTGAAGGGGCAGGTCCCCATCGCATTCTATGTGACCAAAGCAGGCGTATCGCGCGAGCCGGGCGAGATTTCAGCCGAACTGGTGCAGATGGTGAGAAATCAAATCGGCCCTCTTGCCTGCTTTAAAAGCGCTGTCTCCGTCCCCAGGCTGCCCAAAACCCGGTCCGGAAAGATCCTGCGCGCAACCATGCGCAAGATCGCCGATAGTCAGAAATACTCCACCCCGGCAACGATCGAAGACCCGACCTCTCTGGATGTCATAAAGGAAGCGGCACAGACGATAGGGTACGCAAAGTAGGCCCTGGAAAACACAGATAAAAAAAGACCCCGCGTGCTTCGGCGCGCGGGGTCTTTTTTGTCCAAAACGTCACGGGCTCTGGGCCCCGCTTCTTTTCACCAGCCGGTAATGTATGGTGACCAGGCTGGGGCTCGCCGGTGAAAGTTTGAGCGAGGGAGGGCTAAGAACAATCTCCGCCGTGGTCGTACCCGCATTGGAAAGACCGTTCAGGCGCACGGGGCAGGTGTAGATCGTATCCACTTTTTCGAGAGTGATGCTGCCGCCTATCACGTTCACCGAGGCCGGCGTCACGCTCACGTCCGTCAGGTTCATATTCTGGGGGAGCCGGCCTGTCCAGTCCACCTGTACCGGAACCGCCTTGGTTGCCGGAGTGTCCAGCGTCACCTCTATCGTGGACGGTTTAATCTTGTTAAGTGATATTCCCGGGGGGAGAATCACGTCATCCTGCGTTATGGCGAAAGTATTGCGCCCTTTGGCGGCTTTGCTCAAATTGATGCGCACCGCTACCTGCTCGGGCGAGAGCGAGCGGATGAGGGCGCTCGACCCGAAGAGCTGCAGGCGCGCTTCATCGACGGACGTATCGAGAATGTCGTAGCTAGCCGGCCTGTTCACGTATTCGATCGGAACGTTCAAGGCTATGATGGTGTCCTGGCCCCGGGTAAACCCCAGCCAAATCCCCGAGATGATCACAAACGAGATGAAACCCGCGGCTGCGAACTTGAGCCGTTCTCGCTTGCGTTGTCGGATGGGGCTGATTTGAGGCATCTTGAGATGCTTTTTGATTGCCAGAGACAACTGCTGGCTGTCGGCTATCGGGACGAGATTTCGGTCCTTGGCCACACTGACTCTGCCCCGTTCCTCGGAGACCACGACGACCAGGGCATCGGCCTCTTCGGCCAGTCCCACCGCAGCCCTGTGCCTGGTGCCGTATTGGGAGGGAAGGTCGTGCCGGTGTGTAAGAGGGAGAAGTGCCCCCACCTCCACGATCTGTTCACCCTTGACGATCGCCGCTCCATCATGGACGGGGCCGTTTGGCCAGAAGATGCTCATGAGCATCTCCGTCGATACCTGGCCGTTCCACGGAATCCCCCCGTGGACTACTTCGCCGAGATCCTGGTTTCCGGGAAAAACCAACAGCGCCCCGATGCGCCTTTTGGCCATTTCGAAGACGCTGTCGCAGATGATGTCAACAGGCGTACGCTGCTCCCTGCTGGGAAATCCCCACAGAAATGTCTTGATATTGCGTACCTGCAGGACCGCGCGTATCTCGTTGCGAAAGACCACCACAATGATAATGGCCGCCGCCGCCGTTATGCCGCGAAGCGCCCAACTGGTGAGAATCAATCCGAGGCTTGCGGCAAGTTCCTGGGCCAGCCACAACGAGGTGATGCCTACCAGCACCCGAAATGCGTTGGTGCCCTGAAAGATGATATAGACCCGCAGAAGGATATAGCTGTTTATCAGCACATCGACTATATCCTGCCATCGGATCGTGGAGAGAAAGGTCAGAAAGCCGCCCATGAAAGAATCCGAAACCTCACTCGGTAATACTGAATCGCAGGGTATCCAAAATGCGCCCGTTTTGGTCCACCACCTCGACCCGCCATGGTCCTACGTCTGTCTCCCGGAGCTGAATTACGCTGTAAGTGGACCACTTTTTCGGATATAAACGCAAGCGGGTCTGCGTACTCAGTTCGTCACGGTGATACCACCTGTGGTAGACAACGGTGTGGCGCGGTACGGAGTCAAAAGAGGTATAACAGCACACCTGGCCCGAAGAAACCGAGAATACCTCGCCCGAGTCTACCGGTGTGAGATTTTCCACCCGCTGGCACATGACCGCCTGCTTGAGATGGAGTTTCCCGGCGGTCGTGGCCCCGGGGGCCTGGGGCTGTGCACTTCCCTGCACCGGCGCGGCATGGCAGGTGCAGGTAATCAACAGAAAGGCCGACAAAAAATACGAAAACAACTTCATGGAAGAATTCTCCGGCAACGTCGAGTAGGGACAACGCCGGAATGGCGACGGCAAACGCAGTCGCCCCTCATCCCGTGGTTGTCTCCGACCCGGATTGTTTCAACCTTTTCGGATGCAACAATGATTTGCTGGCGTCAAAATACCATTCCCCCATTTTTCGTCAAGGCCAAAGCTGCGGCGTGTCGGCGGCGTGTCGCCGCGGACGGGTTGCCCCGCCGGCTTTGCCGGCGGGGCGGGGAGCAGTCTCCACAAGCGCCCAACTGAGCCGCGCAGCGGCGTGGGGGTGGGCGATAGCCTCCGCGATTTGCGGCGTATCGCCGAAGACGATTTGTCCACCGGGCTTGTCGGCTCGGGCCCGGAGGATGTTTTTCCCGTTCACTGTTCACTGTTTTTCGAGGAGAGGCCATGAACAGACGTTATCCCGACAGACCCTTCGCCGGCGTGGGGGCCATCGTATTTCGCGGAACCGAAGTGCTGCTGGTGAAAAGAGGCAGTCCGCCGGCCGTTGGCAAGTGGTCGATCCCGGGGGGGCTCGTCGAACTGGGTGAATCCCTCGAAGCGGCGGTTTGCCGGGAGGTGCTTGAAGAATCAGGCCTGGAGGTAAGAACGATCGATCTTGTGGCCGCACTCGACCGGGTCATCCTGGACCCGGAAGGCCGTATCGAGTACCACTACATTCTTTTGGACTTTCTGTGCGAGATTGTGGGTGGGCAGATACAAGCGGGAACCGATGCCGAGGAATGCCGCTGCGTCCCCCTGGAAGAGCTGGACCTCTACGAGATGACCCGGGGAACCGGGCAGGTCATACGCCGCGCTTTCGAACGGGCGAGAAGCCCCAGTGGCCTCCCCGTCTATTCCTCCCGGCAATGATCATGCCTTATCAGCCGGGCCTGAGAGGTCGCTGCATGCCTTGACTAATTTCAGCAATTTCCTTACATTTCATGTAAGGTTTTAAAATCCTTACGTGAGGAGATCCCTATGATCGCGGCGAAGGTTACTGCAAAGGGACAGATCACCCTTCCCAAAAAGATCAGGCAAAAGTTGGGGGTCCGGCCGGGCGAGCATGTCGGCTTTGAGGAAAAGGACGGCTTGCTCGTGATAAAAAAAATGGTCGTTAAATCGCCATTTGATAATTGGCTGGGCAGGTTGACGCACCTGGAAGGGCAAAAAA
>JAKAJS010000112.1 GCA_021813685.1 Deltaproteobacteria bacterium
CCGAACTGGCCTGATCCAGCACGCGGAACCGCTCCTCGCTCCTTTGCAACTCCTCTACCATCTGAGCCCGGTCGATTATGTCCGCCGTCTGGCGCGCGAGCATGTCGAGCAGCCGCAGCGTGCACCCATCCAGCCGCTTTTTCGCCCGATAATGCGTCGAAAACACCCCGACCAGTTTTCCCGACCGGCTTAAAAGCGGAGTGCACTGAACCGTTCTTACCCCGGCCTTCAGCAAAATCTCCGGCGCCGGAGTTCCGATCAGCATCGGGCTTTCCTCAACATCCTGGATGATGGTGCGCTTCCGGCGCTGCAACACACTGCAACAAGCCCCCCGGCCTTTACAAATCGCGTTCCATGACTCGGCCCACCACTGGGGAAACCCTTGCTGGGCCGCGAGTCGGAGGGTAGACGTCTCTTTGTCGAACAGCTGAATGGCGCCGAAATCAGCCCTTGAAATAAGGATCGCAGCTTCCACTATCTCCCCCAGGATTGGCGCCAGGGCGCCTGCGGTCGTGAAAATGGAACCGATCTTTTGCAGGCGCGTCATGGCCTTCAATTCCACTCGCAGCTGCTCCTCTTTTTCCAGCAGTTTTTCCTCGATCCGCTTGCGCCAGGTGATATCGACAAAAATCAGGCGCCACCCCTTCACCCTCCGTTCTTCGTCCAGTTCGGAGGAAAGTTCGAGCAAAACATTCGCCCCCGCTCCCTCTTTCCCGACGATCCTTACCATACAGGTTCTCTTTTCGCCATTTGCCGCACTCCTCATGCAGTTCCAGAATTTTTCCCGGTCCCCGGGATCGATGAGTGCGCTGAAAGATAGATTGGGCGGAAGATGCGAAAAAAAGCCGAGCTTTTCCAGTGCCGCGATATTTGCCTCGGCAATCACACCATCCCGCGTAAGGTAGAGGTATCCCGCGGGAGCATGCCGATAGAGCTCGGCATACCTTCTCTTCGATTCCTGCAACTCGCTTCTTTCGACTCGAAGCGCTTCGTTTTGCGCCTCCAAATCAAGCTGATAGGCTTCGATTTCCCCGATCAACCGGTTCAAATCCAAACCCGAAGCGGGTTGGCCGCCATCCTCGTCATGTCCAATGACTTCTTCGACCCTGCGGCGAAGTTCTTCGAGCTTGTCCTTACTGTGCGCATTCGCCATTGCGCTGCTCCCGGCAGGTCTCGCCCCGGCGAGATCGATTGAAACAGAAGGCGGTCCTGCCCCCAGCAGGGGGCTACAGTGGGATAATTCTTTCTATTATTTAATCTAATCGGGATTCAGAAGAAATGGGATACTTGCCGGTATTTTTTTGGAAATGGGGAGCACTCTTTTTGTCGAAATCTCCTGAAAAGAGCAGTTGCCCCCCCGGAGCCTTACGAGCCCCGGGGGACACCCTGTCTTTTCGGACTATCTCTTAGAAGCCGACCGCCCCCATATGTACCGGGGCTACCGGGCCGCTAACGCGCTCGTTTGCATTGTTTAGTCCACAAGCAAAAGACCAGCAACTGGGTTGGCTGAAGTAGGGTCCACTCAAATTGGCCGCGTGCGTGTTCATGAAGGCACCGCTTACCAGCATCATGGCGAAGGCTAATGCGAATATCAGTTTCTTGCTCATCTCTATCTCCTTATTGTATGGCCACTCAGTCATGAGTGTTGAGATCCTCTTTCTTTGTTTCGTCTTTCATAACTTTGTTAGGCGCAACTTAAATTCGCCCCGGGCAAATGTCAATCGCACGGATGGAGAAAATTTGCAGGACGCGCAGGAAATAAGAATTGTCGAAGCAAGTGCAGGGAAAAGTCGCTCCCCGGCCGCCTTGCCCCACCCCCCGAAAAGAGTTGACCCAGCCCGATCGGGTGTATATACAATGCTGCTGTTTGGCCTGATCACTTTATGGAAAGGAGCAGCATTATGGCCATGACATCCATGAAGCCCGAAGAAGCCGTGCAGAGCTGGCTCAAAGAATATGGAGCAAACGGGGTCTCCCCTGCCCATTTTCTTTGTGACAGGCACGCCTCCATTCCGGAAAAAATCGCGCTTTTCTATGAAGATGCGTCCGGACAAACCCTCAAGCTCACATTTTGGGAACTTCGGGATCTTTCCGCAAAAATGGCGGGGCTTCTCCAAAGCATGGGCATCCGAAAAGGCGACCGCGTCGCAGCACTCCTCCCCAAGACCCCGGAGCTGCTGGTGACAGCCCTCGGGGTCTGGCGGCTGGGGGCTGTGTACGTGCCTCTTTTCACCGCGTTTGGCCCTGACGCCATCGATCTTCGAGCCGGGGACAGCGGCGCGAAGGTAGTGGTGACCAATGCGACGCACAGGCCGAAGCTAAGCGAGACCGTCTGCTGCCGTGAGGGCAAAATTCAGATTATCACCGTTACGGAGGCAAACGGCGCACTGGAGGCGGGGGATCGTAGTTTTTGGAGCGAGCTCGAAGCGGCAGCGCCTGTCGAAACGCCCGTCCCGGTAAACGGCGACGATATGATGATCATGCTCTACACTTCCGGCACGACCGGCAGCCCCAAGGGTGTCGAGGTCCCCGTAAAGGCACTGGCGGCCTTTCACGCCTACATGGAGTTCGGCCTCGACCTCCGCGAAGACGATATGTACTGGAATATGGCCGACCCGGGCTGGGCGTACGGGCTTTACTACAACGCCATCGGGCCGCTTCTGCTCGGGAAATCGACTCTATTTTTCAATGCGCCCTTCGGCGCCCCCGAAATCTTTCGCGTGCTCAGTAAGTACCGCGTGACCAACTTTGCATCCGCTCCGACCGCATACCGTGCGCTCAAAGCCGAATCGGAAAAAGTCGCAGGCAAATTTTCCCTGCACATCCGTGTTGCTTCGAGCGCAGGGGAGCCCCTCAACCCGGAAGTGATCGAGTGGAGTAAAAAGGTTTTGGGGGTCGCCATCCACGACCATTACGGCCAGACCGAACTCGGGATGTCGGCAAACAACCACCATCGCTCAGACCTCCAGCGGCCCATCCGGATGGGTTCCATGGGACATTCCATGCCGGGCTTTCGCATGACCGTGGTCGATAAGGAAGGCAGCGAAGTCGAGCCGGGCAGGGAAGGCATTTTTGCGGTCGATGTGCAAAATTCCCCCCTCTTCTGGTTTAGAGGCTACTGGAACGACGAAGGCAGGACCGCCGAAAAATTCGTCGCAAACCGGCGCTACTGCCTCGCGGGCGACAGCGTCAGCATGGACCCGGACGGGTATTTTTACTTTAGCGGCAGGACCGACGATATTATCCTTTGCGCAGGCTACCGGATCGGCCCCTTCGAGGTGGAGAGCGCGCTTCTCAAGCATCCGGCAGTGGCGGAAGCGGCGGTGGTGGGAAAACCCGATGCCCTGCGTCTTGAAACCATCAAGGCCTTCGTCGCCCTGAAGCCCGGAATGGTCGGTACGAATGAGCTCGCCGAGGAACTCAAAACATTCGTCAAAACGCACCTTTCCGCCCACCAGTATCCCCGTGAAGTGGAGTTCGTGGACCAGCTGCCCAAAACGCCCAGTGGCAAGGTGCAACGATTTTTGCTGCGCAAACGGGATTGAGAGATGCGGGGGCTATCGCCCCCGCACCCCCACGCCGCTACGCGGCTCATGTGACGCTTCCGGCGGCGCGCCGCCGGTTCGGCGAACCATAGGTCCTGTGAGCCCTATCCGTCCTATGGGTCCTGTCAGCCTCTGCGGGTATCTGTACCAACTATTCCAATCAACGGAACTGATGTTGCGAAGGCGCTGAGAGTGTCGCACGCAACCCTTTATTCTCTTCAATCCACAGCAACGAACGGCTCGCTCCTTCCGTAACGGGCCATATATATGAGGCAAAGGCAAAATGCCACGCTTTTTAACCTGCAAGGCATGGAACCCGCCCAGATTCAAATCAAGGAGGGCGCTTCTGTGTTGGGCTCCATATATTGACTGAGCTTGCATATTAACTTATACTAAGAAATTCTCTGGGCGTTGCCCCGGGAACCCTGAAGTCCAAAGCGGCCCGGCCATCCCTGGCGGTGGCATGAGGCGAAAGAGCGATATGCAGATCGATGGATAGACCACCCTGAGGGAAAATTCCGATCCGTAGCGCAAAAAAAAGACCGGTGCACATCTATTTGACTGAATAAGAACAAGAAGGACTAGAATGGATATTTTTGTAGGCAATCTTTCGTTTGACACGACGGAACAGGAACTTTGGAATGAGTTCAAGGCGTTTGGTGAAATTGGTTCCGTAAAAATCATTACGGATCCCGAAACTTCCAAATCCCGCGGATTTGCATTCGTGAGAATGCCGGTGCAAGAACATGCGAACGCTGCAATCATCGGTTTGAATGGAAAAGTGATCAACGGCTTTGCTCTCAAAGTGAACGAAGCACGACCCAGGGGATCGGGTCCCAGTCCAAAACCGAGCGGCGCAAGCGGCTACCCGACCGGCCCCCGGAGAGAACCAAATTCGGGATTCGCAAACCGGTCACCATCTTACCTTTCGGATGGAAGAAACAACGACATCGACATTTACGATACCAAGGGAGCTCAGAACCGCAAAGGCAGCGGAAGAAAGGAACGGCGCGGCCACAACGATAGTGGCGGCCGGACGGGCGGCAAGAAGTGGCATTAGAATTGTACCTGGTGGATTAGGAGAACCGGATACCCGGACAATCGGCAACAGACGACGCGTTGGGAGACAATGACCGTTAATCGAGCATCCCGGGCGTCGTCTTGTTTTTTTATGCACCGGCGGACGTACCGTGTGGATGCGCCGTGCGCGCATCCTGGTGCCTGATTCGTTATAAAAGCAAGGAGTTATCCATAGGATGTCTTTCAAATCGCTCGGCCTTTCAGCCGAACTGCTTCGTGCCCTTGCCGAAAGAAGCTACAGCAAGCCCACTCCGGTACAAACTCAGGCCATCCCCGTCATTCTTAAAGGAAGAGATATCCTGGCCGGCGCTCAAACCGGCACAGGGAAAACAGCCGGGTTTGCGCTGCCGCTACTCCAACTTTTGAGCAGCCGCACAGTCGTTAAGGGCAAGAATTGTGTTCGCGCCCTGATCCTTGCTCCAACCCGCGAGCTTGCCGCACAAGTCGAGGAAAGTGTGGCGGCGTATGGCAAGTATCTGCCGCTGAAGTCGGCCGCCATCTATGGCGGCGTCAAGATAGATCCCCAGATCGGAGTACTCCGCAGGGGTGTCGATATTCTTGTCGCAACCCCGGGGCGCTTACTGGACCATGTGCAACAGAGGACCGTGGATCTGTCTCAGGTAGAAGTATTGGTTCTGGATGAAGCCGATCGCATGCTCGATATGGGATTTATCCGGGATATCCGAAAGGTTATCCAGCTTTTGCCCAGACGCCGGCAAAACCTCCTGTTCTTTGCCACTTTCTCCAGGGATATCAAAGACCTTGTCGACGAACTCCTGAACTCGCCGATTCTAGTTGAGGCGGCCCGTCGCAATGCTGCCGCAGACAGCGTGGAACAGCTCGTCCATCCTGTTGACCGCACACGCAAGCGTGCGCTGCTCTCCTTCCTGATCGGTTCCCGAGGCTGGAGACAAGTGCTCGTATTCACGCGGACAAAGCATGGCGCCAACCGGTTGACCAAACAACTCGAACATGACGGGATCAGTGCGGCCGCCATCCATGGAAACAAGAGTCAGGGGACTCGCACCAGGACACTGGAGGAATTCAAAAAAGGCGGGATCCGCGTGCTGGTTGCCACCGATATCGCCTCACGAGGAATCGATATCCAACAGCTCCCGCATGTCGTTAACTTTGAGCTGCCAAACGTGCCGGAGGACTATGTGCATCGAATCGGTCGCACCGGTCGCGCCAAAAGTAATGGAACGGCGGTATCGCTTGTTTGTATTGAGGAGCGTGAACAATTACGGGAAATCGAGCGTTTGCTGAAACATCCCATTCCCGAACAGATTATCGAGGGCTTTGAGCCTGATCCGTCCATAGAACCCACGGCCCTGTCCAACGGGCAAACGCAGCCCGGGGCATTTAAAGTGCATAACCCGAAGACGCAAAAATGGCGGCGGCCAAGCGTCCCGAGATGACGAACAGGCATCAAACGAAATGATTATCAGGGGCGAACGGGGCAAAGAGGAGAACCGGCATTGCAGGAACCATCACCTGTATCGTGGAAAAACGGCTGGACGCGACAGGTTTTCCCTATGACATCACTTGCTTTGGGACTACTCGATCCACCCCGTTCTTCCTTCCCGACCTTTTTCAACGTATTGCCGGCACATCCCTTTTTTTAATTTTTTTTCCCCCTGCCGGCGGGTACGATACAGCCGGGCACGCACCTTCGAGACTTGGCCTTGTGCTTTTGGGCTTTATTTTTTGACCTTCGACTTTTATTGGATGGAGAACCGATTTGCCGAATTTTGACCCGATCCCCAATCCCGAATATGTTAGCGAACTGATGGATACCGTAAACGCGAGCCCCTTTCCGCATCACATCGCGATGCGGGTTCGCGAGGTCGCACTCGACCGAGCGGTAATCGAACTCGGTCTGGCTCCGTATCATCTCCAGCCCTTCGGCATCGTCCACGGGGGCGTTTTTGCAACGCTTATCGATACAGCGACGTTTTGGGCGGCTTTCCTGAGAGTCCCCGAGGATAGCGGCCTGGTAAATATCGATCTCAAGCTCAACTATCTCAAAGGCGCAGCAACCGGCGTTCTGGTTGCAGAAGGCTTCGCCATACATTCGGGAAAAACGCTCAGCTACGCCGAGGCAACCGTGTACAACAGCTCCCGGGAGCGGGTCGCCCACGGCACCTCGACCCTCATGGCGCTACAGGGAAAGGCCCTGCGGCTGCGCTCCCCCAAGTTTCTCCCGGGCCCCCTTGAGTAGGTTGTTCCGGGCGGGATTGCAGGGGGTCGGCTCCCGGGAGGAGATCCCGACTTGCTCTGACCTGCCGGGGGAAAACGAACTGCCGGGTCGTTTCCGACCCTTCTGGATCTCTTTTCTACTTACGGGTTCTACCGGGTTCGGGGGTTGACTATCTGGAATAGATAATTACTGAGAAGGAAGCTTTTTACGATTCATCCGCATTACCAGATTGAATCCGCTGAATCATCCAGCGGCGTTGTCCGGATCGTACCCCCCAAATTCTCGAAGAAAGGAGATCCAGCGATGAAGATTCTATCTTATGGGAACTATGTGGGCGATGGGGTGAAAGGGCTGATCAAAGACGGCGGGTCCAGCCGGGTTGCCGCAGTCAGAAAGGCGATTGAGGCAGCCGGCGGGACTTTGGAATGCATGTATTTTTCCGGCTTCGAATACGACTACTTTAACATCACCAATTGGCCTGATAGTGTCTCCGCAGCCGCCGTCGCACTTACCTTCAGAGCGACTGGTCTTGTTACCGTAAATGCCCACGTTATAATGACTGCGGAAGAGATGGACGAAGCAGCAAAGAAATCCATCGCATACCGGGGACCCGGACAGTGAGAGCGCCTTAGATCCTCAAATAATGGATTCTACTCCATCCGACAATATCGGCGCTCGATTCCGGAGCATGACGTTTAATCTCCTTACGACTTTTACGCTCCGCTTCCGACAAAATCCCCGAGGCAATCGCCTCCTCCAGGAGCCGAGAACAGGGCCATAGGGGCGCTTTCCTTCTCGGCTCACCAGTATTGCAACCAAGGATGGAGGCGATTCCCTGAATGTCAGACGGTTTGGCGTGTCACCGGGGGCAAGCGGGGGGGGGGTAAAAAAAGTTGAACCCCAAGTGACCGTTCGGCGTGCCCAGCTACGCCCCATCGGGCTTATCTCCGCTTATCTTCTCAATTTCCCCGAAGAATGTCTTCTTCTTTCCATTGAGTATTTCCGCGGAGCGTGTCCATCGGGCTACTACCTCCGACCTCTCGGGGTTCCACAACAATTTAAGCACGATTGACGATGTCGCAGATGGGTGGTGTTTGGTATTTCCAGCTCGGATTTAGCTGCAAATGGCCCATACATTATAAAAGTACCTCGGATTGATGAACGCGAAGCCGGTAGAACTCAAAGCGGTGCGTGCGCGACCGAAGTCGCGCCCGCCGGCCTTGTGACACCCATTTGCGAAGGTATGCTCTGCTTAGAACGGATACTGGCGCGGAGATCGTTGCATGCTGATCCAGCGCAATTCCGTAAACTCTTCCAACGCGGCCCGGCCTCCAAATCTGCCCCAGCCACTGTCCTTTATGCCCCCGAAGGGCACTTGAGGCTCGTCATGCACCGTCTGGTCGTTAATGTGAACGATGCCCGATTCAATGCGCTCGGCGATGTCCAGCCCCTTTTGGAGATCGGCGGTAAAAACGCTGGCCGAAAGGCCATAAGAGGTTTCATTGGCAACCGCCAGGGCTTCCTCTTCATTGTCGACCGCGATTATCGAGACAACCGGCCCGAAGGTCTCCTCGCAACTAAAGGCGGTGTTTCGCTTTACCTCGCTAAGAACTGTGGGATGGCAACAAAGTCCATCGAATTTCATGCCGCACAGCACCCTCGCGCCGTCAGCAACCGCGGCTTCAACGTTTTTCTTAACCTGCTCCAATTGTTGACGGTTGATCAGCGGGCCGATGACCGTGTCCGGTTCCTTGGGGTTGCCCACCTTGAAGGAAGATGCCTTCTTTACGAACTTCGCGCTGAATTCTTCGACGACCGGTTTTTCAACGATGATTCTGCGGGTGGACATGCAAATCTGTCCCTGGTGGAGAAACGCCCCGAAGGCCGCCGCATTGACCGCCTCCTCGATATTTGCGTCACGCAGGACGATCATGGGGTTTTGGCCTCCAAGCTCCAGGGCCACCCGCTTCAAGTACCGGCCTGCCTTCTCGGCCAGTTGGCGGCCGACCACCGAAGACCCGGTCAGGCTTATGCGGCGAACCTTCGGATTTTCGACGAACTCGTCGCCGATCTCTGCGCTTCCGCCCGGGCCATTGGTCACCAGGTTCAGCACCCCATCGGGGAAACCTGCTTCCTGAAAGACTTGCGCGATTACGACCCCTCCGGCTGCCGCCGATTCGTTCGAAGGTTTGAGAACCGCCGTGTTGCCGTAAGCTATCGGAAGACAGATCGATCGAAGCGACAATATGAGGGGGGCGTTCCAGGGGCCTATTCCGGCAACGACCCCGACCGGTTGGCGTATGGCCATGTGCATTGCCCCCGGCAGATCCGCCGGAATGACTTCCCCCATAGGCCCATGTGTCTGGGCCGCGGCTTCGCGCAGCAGCCCGGGAGTAAACATCGTCTGGAACATGGCGAATCCGAAAGTGCACCCCGTTTCCTCGGCCAGAATCCTCACGATCTCGTCCCGCTTGCTATCGAGGATTTCAGCGGCCTTGAGGAAAAGCGCCTGCCTCTCGGCGGGAAGAGTTCGGGACCATGTCGGAAACGCAGCGGCGGCGGCATCCACGGCCCGCTTCGCGTCGGCCCGCTTGCCCGCCGGAACCCTCGCGAAAATCTCCCCCGTGTAGGGGTTCATATCGTCATAAAAAGTCCCATCCAACGCACCAACCCACTGTCCGTCAATGTACATCGAATACTCTCCAGGCATCTGACTTTCTCCTTGTGCAGAAATGATCCATTCAAATGGTGACCTGAAGCAAAAACGGTCTTTTTCGACGTATTTCCGGCACGAAAGGGCAACCGCGCATCGTATGCGGGCCTGGAGGAACTTCAGGGTGAACCGGAAGGAATCGAGCAAGGAAAGCGGAAACGAGTGGAATTCCAAGCCAATAGGACCAACGAGCGCCCGTTCAGGCTGCCTTTCACTTTGTCTGCACACTATCCGGCGGCGGGGCGTCCAGTCAAGAAGAATGTAAGGATGATTTGCAACGTTCATACCCTTGGGAGCAAATGGAGAGATCTTTGGTGCAGACGGAAAAGTAGTTATGCTATTGATTCGAGAATTCCGAATTTCATAGAACAGGAAATTCCCCGGTGGTCCCCGTGCTTTTCGGTCTTGCCGGAAAGCGCCTCGTTCCGTGAGGAGAAGGCGTGCAGGACGAGAACACAACCAAAGAACAACTGGTCGGCGAATTGCACAAACTGTGCGTTCGGCTCACAGAACTCGAGCAGGAACGTGCAGATCTCAAGGAAGCTGAGGCTCTGCTGCGCGAGCGTGAGGAGAGCTATCGCCAATGCCTCCGCCGCTTTTGGCGATGCCCAGAGGTTGAAGGATTTCCGATAGGATACGCTCCCGCGCCGCGTCGGTCCCGGACGCCGACGATTCACTGTGCACGCGCGTAAGCACGGCGAGGTGGCGCAACATGTTCTTGCGGCCCGCTTCCCTGGCCGCCTCGATAAGGCCCCAGTCGCCGATTTGCCTGAACCGGCGGAAGGCTTCCCGGATCTGCGGAAAAACCGTTCGCGAGATAGCGCGCTGGAAAGCCACGTAGAACCCGAGGGAAGATTCGATCCGGTTTTGTACGATATGTCCGAGAAGCCCTCCGGGGTGCGTGTCCGCAAGAACGTCTTTCACCACACGGACAAATATTTCAACCGGGCTGTTGGCATAGGCGGACACCAGTTCCCGAAAGAGCCGGCCATCGAAGCCGTCATCCAACGCCTCACCGATTTCATGATATACCCAGGTTTCCAGCTCCAACCGGGCAATCCGTTCCAACTGGTCTCCGAGACGGACCGCATCGCGCCGGAACTCATCAAGACGCGGTCCGTGGCGGGCAAGAGCGAAATCCAGGGCTTCCCGGGCTGAGGGACGCGCCTCCAGGATTTGGTCCCACAGAAAAAAGAGCATGCACGACCGCCTGGCAAATATTTGCTCGCCGCGCCGCATCGCCGGGGTCATGAATATATCGCGAGCGAGCTCCCGCCCTGCCACGTCGACTCTCAACCCTTCCACAGTCCTCGATTCATCGCTTTCCGCCAGGAAGAAAGTGGGTTTCATGCCGATGCCGTAGCCCGCCCCGTAGATCAAACCCAACGGACGCAGGAACCGGTTGAGACCGGCCATGTCGAAAGGATCGAAACTCGCGCCGTTAAAGACAAGCGGCTGGATTTCCTCCCCCATGATCTTTTCCCAGTACTCTTCCCTTTCCTCCATCCACCCCATGAGTTCGGCCGGCTGGGGCTCCCGCCAGGGCGCTATTCCGTGCTCCCATTTGTAGAGATCCCGCACCCTCAGCAGAAGACCGCAAAGCGAGTACACCCCGGCATGGCGGGCATCGGATATGTCGCAGTTCTTTTTTACCTGGCGCCGCAGGTCTGGTATTTCGGGATTCAATGCGAACTCCTGAACAATAACCCCTGCTCGTTACATCTTATCATTAACACTTTAACCTCTTCACGCATCCTTTGGGAAGCCGGGGTACTCCGAAAAGCGTGACGAGGCAATCTACCGACGGGGTGCGTCAGGGGAAACCGGGAAATTCAGGGGAGATGGGTAAAGAGTAAATATGCGGAGATTGCCCGCCAACAGTCAGTGCAGCGGTGCGACGAGGTGCTGAAAGCTTCAGGACGGATTCGGTTTCCTGCCAATCGTTGCGGACGTTTCCCATCAGACAGGAGTGTCCACAGTAAGGGTAACGGTCCAGTTCTTCAAGCGTTTTGACAATTCCGGCTCGCAGTGGATTTAAGTGTATACAACGAACCAACTCCGAAAAGTATACATCTTCCTGACAAAGAGTCGATTTGTAGCGATTTTGAAACAGATGACCGCTTCTGTGACGCTTTCGGTTAAACCCCGCAGCATAACCGTTCAACAACCGGCGCATGACTGTGGCTATCGGGACTTCGCCAGTTTTGAGCAACAAGTGAAAATGATAGGGAATCAGCGCCCAAGCGCAACACAAAGTTTTGCTTTCCACGATAATGTTGCCAAGACGACGCAGAAAATCGTCACGATCCTCATCGTCGCGGAAAAATCACCCTTCGTTCTATACCGCGTGCGATAACATGGTGCAGCGCACCCGGAGCATCTATTCTCGATTGTCTCGACATGCCGCTTTTTAACCGTCCCCTATTTCTAAAATGTAAAGGGCCTCCCCTATATTACATTTGTCACAATGAACGATATAAGGATATATTTGACTGAGCGGGGTTCTCACTGTTTTGGACAGGCAATCTTGTCCATGGACACAGCCTCCGGCACGTAAACCGGCACCGCGGAAGGAGGAGCAAGCAGGCCCTCCTTGCCCGACCACTGAGAGGGGGGTCTCATGAGCAATCAAGGTTCACTTCTGGTGTCGCAAAAAAGCCTGATCCAGAGCCTTCAAGGCATTGCTCGATCCGAATATTATGCCAAAGGCCAGAAAATCGTAGCGTCCGGATCGGCATCCAACTGCCTCTACTACGTCGAGAAGGGGACGGTGGAAGTGTCGACTTCGGTGGGGGATACCCAAATTTCTGTTGCTCTCATCGGAGCAGAGAATTTTTTTGGCGAAATCGGCTTTCTTGACGGTCAATCAAAGGTCCGTGATATTCGCGCCACTGAAGAGACGCTTATCAAGATATTCGATTACCAACGCGTAGTGGAATTAAAAAAGGATAACCCGCAGCTTTACGGGGACTTCGTAACGCACCTGGCCAACTCCATTTGTGACAGGTTTCGTAGAATTCTGGAAGAGCGCGAACCCCTCACCGCCTATGCTGCGTCCCTGTCAACGGGACGCAGGACTTTGCAGGCATCCAAACCGATCCCCGAATGGTTTCTCAGCACGCCTGAATGGTCCTTCTTAAACCGAACCATAGAGGGGCTGAAGGCTTCCTTTTTCGATCTGTCATATCAACTGCAAAAAGAAACCGGCCCGGAGCCCGAGGTCCTCAATGACAAATGCAGCGAGATTTTGAATGAACTCAACGACCGACTGCAATATTTGGAGAGTCGCAGTGGGGGCAATGTGGAGGAGTTTGTCTGGGGCTACGTTTTTAAAGAAATGTTTCCTTATTATATGCGCAGCCGGTTTGCCGAAAGGGCCTACTACAAGCCAAGAGGCTACGCCGGCGATTATGGGTTGATGGAGATGATTTACAACCAGGAGCCGGATGGCGACGGAAAAGTCGGCAAGCTGATCGACCACTGGTTCTTAAATACCAGCGCCGCAAAAGCCGTTCGGGGACGGCGCGAGCTTCTCTCCAACCTGCTGGAAAGGTATGCGGGTGAAAAGCACCTGAATGGCGCGCCTTTTCGAATTATGAATCTGGCTTGTGGCTCTAACAGGGACCTGTTCGATTTTCTCTCCAGATTCAAGAAGACCGAATTTATTGAGGCCGTCTGCATCGATGCG
>JAKAJS010000214.1 GCA_021813685.1 Deltaproteobacteria bacterium
GGGGTGCGGGGGGCGAGAGCCCCCGCGCTTTTTCGATTTTAAAAAGGGACTTCGGGATGAAAAAAACGCATGATTTCCGCAAAGCCTCCGCCGCGGCGGTCGCCGATCGTGTTCTTGGCGCGGCTGTCGGTAAGACGGCGGGTCTTCTTTTTTTAGGAAGGTCCATTGGAGCCGCCGGGTACCCCGGTTTTGAAGAGCTGCGGGACTGGGGCCGCTCGCGCAAAATGGAAGTCTCCGGGGACCTCCTTTCGCATGCCCGCCGGTTTGCAGGCGGGCTGGAAGCGGCGGGAGGCGTCGCCCATTTTGCCCGGGACGCCTGGGAAGCGGTGGAGATCATAACGACCATCGCGCGGGACCGTGGCGCCGTGCAGGCGGTAAAATCCAAGTCGATGACCGCGGAGGAGATCGCTCTAAACGAGACTTTGTTCGATGCCGGTGTTACCGTTACGGAGACCGATCTCGGGGAGTTCATCATTCAGCTGGCGGGCGAAAAGCCCTCCCACATCGTTGCGCCTGCGATCCACAAAAACAGGGAGCAGGTGGCAGCACTTTTCCACAAAGCTCTGGGAAGCGAGCCGGGGCTCGATGTGGAGGCCCTTGTGCGTGTGGCGAGAAAGGCGCTCCGGGAGCGTTTTCTCGCGGCGGATATCGGCATTACTGGCGCAAACTTCGCCGTCTCCGAAACCGGGACGATGGCGATTGTCACCAATGAAGGAAACGGCCGGCTGACCTCGGCGCTTCCCCCCGTCCAGATAGCCGTTGCGGGAATCGATAAGATGATCCCGAAGTTGAGCGATCTTCCCGGGTTTCTTACCCTTCTCACCCGATCGGCCACGGGGCAGGTCGTATCGAGCTATGTGACCATAATCACCGGCCCGCGCAGGGAAGGGGAGGAGGAGGGGCCACGGGAACTCCATGTCGTGCTTCTCGATAACGGCAGGTCTTCGCTTGCCTCCAGGCAGTTTCGAGAGATGCTCCACTGCCTGCACTGCGGCGCCTGCCTCAACAGCTGCCCGGTTTACCGCGCCGTTGGGGGACACGCCTACGAATCGGTCTATCCCGGGCCGATGGGGGATGTGCTCTCGCCCCTTTTGTGGGGAATGGAGGCCTACCCGGATCTGCCCGATGCCTGCACCCTCTGCGGGCGCTGCGCCGAGGTGTGTCCCATGAGAATTCCGCTTCCCGAATTCCACCGCAGGCTGCGCGTTGTACGCGAAGAGCGTAAGGGCGGGGCGTGGAGAGGGCAAGCCTCGGCGATTCTTGCCGAACATCCGCTGCTCTACCGTGCGGGGCTTGGGACTTTGCGTCGGGTGCTTTCGCAGGGCAGGGAATTGCCGGCCCTGGCGAGTGCAACCGTTGCGCAGGCATGGACGAGTTGCCGTGAGCTTCCCCGTCCCCAGGCCGGACCCGATTTTCGCTCCTGGTGGGAAAATAGAAAAAAGGAGATCGCGTGAGCACGCCGGAAATGGTGGAACGCTATATTCGAATGGCGGGGGCCGCCGGAACCTACATTGTACGTGTCGCCCGGGCAGAACTGTCGGGCCGGCTCGCCGCTGTTTTGGGCGAACTTTCCCCCAGTCTTCCAAAAATAGCGGCGCTTTCCGCTTACGGTTGGCCGGAAGAACTCCGGGAGCCTATCGAGGGCCTCCTCGCATCGTTGAACTTTCAGGTGATCATGCCCGAAAAAGGGCAGGGCGGATATTCCTGGGATAGAGACCGACTGGCCGGGGCATCGGTCGGGATCGTGTGGTGCGAGCGCTATCTTGCCGAAACCGGAAGCCTGGTCCTTTCTTCCGGACCGGGCAAGGGCGGCCTCGCCACTCTTCTGCCCGAAATTTCCATTGTGCTGAGCGATGCGGAAGGGTGTCTGGAGACTCTTAGCGATTATCTCGGCGAAACCGGCCATGCGCTGCCCGCCCGCATCACGCTTGTCACCGGTCCCAGCCGCACCGGCGATATCGAGGCCACCATGACAAAAGGTGTTCACGGGCCGGGAAAGGTCATCCATTTTATCCTGGATGAGAGTGCGTGAAGGGACGCTCTAAGAGCCTCCCCGGCGCGCCGCTTCGATAGTGGCAATATCGATTTTCCTCATCTGCATCATCGCCTCCATCACCCGTTTGGCTGCTGCCCTGTCGGGATCGGCGATTCCCTCAATCAACCGGCGTGGTGTAATCTGCCAGGAAAAGCCCCATCGATCCTTACACCACCCACAGGCGCTCTCGCTGCCGCCGTTTCCGACAATCGCATTCCAGTAGCGGTCCGTTTCCGCCTGATCTTCGGTCATGACCTGGAAGCTGACCGACTCGTTGGGCTTGAACTCAGGTCCGCCGTTGAGGCCAAGAAACGGCATCCCGAGGACAGTGAATCCTACCGTGAGTTCATCGCCCTCTTTACCGGACGGGAAATCGGCAGGGGCGGTGGTAATTTTACCGACTTGACTATCGGGAAACACGCTCGCATAGAACTCAGCAGCCTTACGAGCCTCGCCACGATCAAACCAGATACAGTTCAAAATCTTTGAGGTCAACATCCTGTCTTGTCCTGTCTCGAATAGTCTTCTTTAAATATATGTCCGAAAACAGCGAGTTTTTTAGAAAAAAATGTTGTACGTTTCTAAGAAGAGGTGGAATTCATGATGAAAGGTGAAGAACGGATATGGTATGCGGCATTAAAGGCAAAGGATGCCCGGTTCGACGGCCGCTTTTTCGTGGGGGTTTCCTCAACCGGCATATACTGCCGACCCGTATGCACGGCAAAATTGCCGAAAGAGGAAAACTGCTCGTTTTATGAATCCGCTGCGGCCGCCGAGCAGGCCGGTTTTCGGCCGTGCCTGCTGTGCAGGCCCGAACTTGCGCCCGGTTCGGCTCCCATCGACGGAACCTCCGCGCTGGCGCGCAAAGCGGCAAGGCTACTCGAAGAAAATTGCGGGAGCGAGCAGAACATTGCGCAGTACGCTCTTCGTCTCGGGTGTTCGGATCGGCATCTGCGCAGGGCGTTTTCAGACGAGTTCAAAGTCTCGCCCGTTCAATACCTCCAGACCTGCAGATTGCTGCTCGCCAAAAATCTGCTGACGGACACGGATCTTTCGGTGACCGACGTCGCCATGGCGGCCGGCTTCGGAAGCCTGCGGCGATTCAACGACCTGTTCAAGCAGCAATACCGCCTGCCACCCACCGCGTTACGCAAGCAGGCTTCCGGCACAAAAAGCAATGACGGCAACGTCACCCTGATGTTGGGATACCGCCCTCCATACCAGTGGCACCAAATACTCGGCTTTTTGGCCGTGCGGGCTATTCCCGGCGTGGAAGTCGTCAGCGACGACAGCTACATGCGGACAGTCCATTACGTGACGGAGGGAAAAAAACACATTTACGGGTGGCTGCAGGTGGGGCACCGGCCCGGGAAAAGCGCGCTCACCATCACTGTCAGCTCTGCGTTACTGCCCGCGCTGCCTCACCTGATTGCCCGCGTGCGCAATTTGTTCGATCTTTATTGCTACCCGGACGCTGTTTACGAGACGTTGTCGGTGATGAACAACATCCGCACCGGCCTTTGTGTGCCGGGCGTGAGGCTGCCTGGCTGTTTCGAGCCCTTTGAAATGGCCGTGCGGGCAATACTGGGTCAGCAAATAACGGTGAAAGCGGCGGGCACATTGGCGGGCAGGTTTGTGAAAACCTACGGGACACCCGTGGAAACGGGCATGGAAGGTTTAACGCATACTTACCCTTCTGCTCATGACATCGCAGCCTTAAGCGGTGATATTTCAAACCACCTCGGGCCGCTTGGCATCACGCGCGCCCGGGCCAAGACCATATATTATCTGGCGCACAAAATTGTGGACGGAGAGATTGATTTCACGCTTTGTTCCCAACCGGAGGAGGAAATCAAAAAGCTCCTGTCGATCCCGGGCATTGGAGCCTGGACGGCTCAGTATATTGCCATGCGCACCATGGGCTGGCCTGACGCTTTTCCGCATACGGATTACGGAGTGAAGAAAGCTCTCGCGCCGCTATCGGAAAATGAAATTTTGAAAATGGCGGAAGCGTGGCGTCCCTGGCGAAGCTATGCGACCGTCAATCTGTGGAATTCGCTATAATTTATAAGGAGATCGATGTGTTCTATTCCACCAGCTACCCATCCTTCCTGGGAGAAATCACTCTGGTAAGTGACGGCGAAAATATCGTCGAACTCAGGCTTGCCGAGCATAGACATTTTGAGGCGCCAATCGGAGACTGTGTCGAAGCAAACTTTGATCTGCCAACCTTTGCCATGGCGAAAAAATGGCTGGACGCCTATTTTTCCGGCAAGAAGCCCGCAATTTCCGAACTGCCGCTAGCTCCCGCCGGAAACGAATTCAGGCAAACCGTTTGGGGCCTTCTGTGTGAAATTCCCTATGGCCAATGCACGACCTATGGCGAAATCGCCAAGGAGACAGCCGTCCGGCTGAATAAAAACTGCATGTCCAGCCAGGCGGTTGGCGGCGCAGTGGGGCACAATCCCATCTCCATCATCATCCCCTGTCACAGGGTGATTGGCGCCAACGGCAATCTAACGGGATACGGCGGGGGCATCGGCAGAAAAATCAAACTGCTTGAACTGGAAGGCGTGGACACGTCCAAATTCTTTATCCCCTCTAAGGGTACGGCTTTGTGAGCATTGCAGCCCCCTCAACCGACACATCATGTCGTCGTATAAAGTGAGACGTATCATGGAATATTTTTCAGCACAGTATGAATCGCCCGTCGGCAGGATTCTGCTGGGTGCGAATGACACGGGCTTGGTAGGCTTGTGGATTGAAGGGCAAAAGTATTTCGGCGACACCGTAGACGGCGAGTTCTTTGAAAAGCCCGACCTGCCGATATTTGCCGCCGCCCGGAAATGGCTGGACGCGTACTTCGCGGGAGAAAAACCTCCCATTTCCGATCTGGTTCTGGCCCCGATAGGCGGTGAATTCAGAAAAGCCGTCTGGGATATCTTGTGTGAAATCCCGTACGGTCAATGCACGACGTATGGGAATATCGCGAAAAAGATGGCCATCCGGATGAACAGAAAAAGCATGTCCAGTCAGGCGGTTGGCGGCGCGGTGGGGCACAATCCCATCTCCATCATCATCCCCTGCCACAGGGTGGTTGGCTCCAACGGCAGTTTGACCGGGTACGCCGGGGGCCTAAGCAGAAAAATCCAACTGCTTGAACTGGAAGGCGTGGACACGTCCAACTTCTTTATCCCCGGTAAGGGTACGGCTCTGTGAGAAAACAGCTGCGATATCCTTACGGTGGCTTACTGCAGGAACTCCGCTTTCAAAATCCCGCCTTTCCGGGGACGGCTGATCTACAAAGATTGCTCAAGCTTCTCGGAAATCCATTGATTGAGGCTTTTGCCCTCCCGAATGGCACTGATATACACTTTTCGGTGCAATGTCGGGGGCAGGCGGAGCATAAACCGCCCGGAAAACGGTTTGTCAGGCTCTTCACCCCTTTGTTCACAAAAATCGAGGTAATCATCGATAGAGCCTCGAAAGGCGCGCTCTATTTCTTCAACGCTCTTTCCCTGAAAAGTGATGACATCTTTGAGATCCAGCACTTTCCCATGAAAAATTCCCGCCGCATCGTCATATTCGACATGCCCCGTATACCCTTTGTATGTCATCATGGCTTTACTCCTGACTGCTCCCTTCACAAAACCTCTCGTTGCTTTGAGAGCCCTCTTGTCGGTTTCTTTCTCCGGATGCGGACGATGAAAAACAGCGTGTCGCACAGAAAGTCTTCGGGTGTTTGCTGTTTAGCTTCATAGTGTCATTATATGACATCATGCCCCTCAAAAAAAGTCCAATCTTCGGAATAGCGCCAAAGGGAGCAGAGAAGAATTCAGCCTAAATGAGAGGCTGCGGAAGCGGCAGGCTGCCGGAGTGTCGGCCGTGAGCGCGCCGCTTCGATATCTTCGGTCATGACCCGGGAACTGACCGATTCGTTGGGTTTGAACGCGGGCCGTTGCAGCCAAGAAACGGCATCCTGAGGACGGGTTTCACCATCATGGGATTTGGCAATTGGATGAGGAAATGCTATTTTTTTTGTTCTGTCATCAGTATGGTCTGAAAGCTATGATCCCGTCCGATTGTGAGTGGAAAACCGCGTGAGGCGAAGGGATGATCGATCGAGCCAGGCACATTCTCAAATCAGTCTTCGGGTACGACGAGTTCATTTCGCTCCAGCAAAACGTGATTAAAAATGTCCTGACCGGAAGGGATACTCTTGCCGTGATGCCCACCGGCGGCGGCAAATCGCTGTGCTTCCAAGTTCCTGCCCTCATTTTCGATGGAATCACCATCGTTGTTTCCCCCCTTATCTCACTCATGAAGGACCAGGTAGAGCAGTTGACCGAAGCGAGAGTGCCCGCGGTGTTGCTGAACAGCTCGCTTCCCCCGCATGCATACCGTCGAAATGTGGAAACGCTGAAGCGGGGCGGGGCAAAGCTGCTCTATGTTGCGCCGGAGACGCTTTTAAGACCCGTAACGCTGGAGCTGTTGCGAACCATCCCGGTTTCATGCCTCGCCATCGATGAAGCTCACTGTATCTCGGAGTGGGGCTCGGATTTCCGGCCGGAGTACCGACAACTCGCCAGGGTTCGGGAGCAATTTCCGGAGTCGGTCTTTATCGCTCTCACGGCTACCGCAACGAAAAAAGTTCGTGCCGATATAAAGGAGTGCCTGGGATTTTCGGAGTCGGCCGAATTCGTGGCCGGTTTCAATCGCGAAAACCTGTTTATCAGGGTGGAGCGTAAGGCGAATCCGTTGCGTCAGATAGGGGAGTTCCTGGGCAGGTTTCCAGCCGAGTCGGGAATAATTTACTGCCTGACACGGAAAAAGGTCGATGAAGTGTGCGCCGCACTGACTTCAGACGGGCTTCCGGCCGTCCCGTATCATGCAGGTATGCCTGAAGTTGAACGTGAACGTAATCAGGACCTGTTCGTCAGGGATGAAGCGCGTATCATTGTCGCCACCGTTGCTTTAGGAATGGGGATCAATAAGTCCAACATCCGCTTTGTCCTTCATCATGACTTGCCGAAAAGCGTCGAAAGCTATTACCAGGAGATAGGCCGTGCGGGAAGAGACGGCATGAGGGCGGAGTGCCTGCTTCTCTACTCGCCTGGTGATATCGAAAAGATAAAACCCTTCATCAACAGCAAGCAAGGCCGGGAAAAACGTGCAGCATGGTTTCAGTTGAAGGCGATGCTGCAGTTCGCCGAATCGGATGTGTGCCGTCGGATCCCGCTCCTGGGTTATTTTGGTGAGACCAGGTCCGGTGAAGGTTGCGGCATGTGCGATAACTGCCTAGCGGGTGAGAGAGAGAAAAAGGACCTGACGGTTCCCGCACAAAAGTTTCTCTCCTGCGTCATGCGAACGGGTGAGATATTCGGGGCCAATCATGTAATTGATGTGCTGCGCGGTTCCAAATCGGCAAAGGTGCTCAAATTCGGTCACGAAAGGCTGTCCACCTATGGAATCGGGATGGAATATTCCAGGAGACAGTGGCATCAGCTGGCCCGGCAGTTGATTCACCGGCACTGTCTCGTGCAGGACCCGAACCTTGGCAGCCTGAAAATTGCGTCTGCTGCCTGGGAGGTATTGAAAGGCCGCGAGAGCTTCCTTGGCGTAGTGGAAAGCGATACGCAAAATCAGGCGGAAACGGTCGAGCATCCGGCCGCGTCGCACGATCGGGAACTCTTCGAACTGCTTCGGTCAAAGCGGAAAGACCTCGCGCACGCCGCCGGACTGCCGCCTTACGTCATATTTTCCGACAAGACCTTGACCGATATGTCAACCTACTTTCCTCAATCCCCGGAAGCCATGTTCCTGGTAAACGGCATGGGCAGGGCGAAGCTTGAAAAATACGGCGCCGTGTTTACCTCTCTGATTCGGGACTACTGTGAGCCCCGCGGCATAAAAGAACGCAATCGTCTCCCTTCTTCTTCGAAGAAAAAAGATTGCGGCAGCGCCCGAAGCATACGGCAGGACCTGATAGCACAGGGCTTCAATTCGGGGAGAACTGTCGGGAGTTTGGCCGAGGAGTTGAACATCAAGCAGGAAAGAGTGCTCCATTACCTGTGGCGCCATTCCGAGAGCGGCGGATCGCTCCGGGCCGAAGGACTGCTGCCTCTAATAACGGTTTCAAAACCCCTGATGGAAACGGCGATGAAAGCTTTTGCCGAATCTGGAACCAGCCTGTTGAAGCCGGTATTCGATGCTTTAAACGGAAACGTTCCGTATGACCAATTGCGTATAATCGCGCTTTACCTCAGGGCTCAACAGAACCCCCATACAGCCTCCCGGGTGAAGCCGGAAATGGGGCCGCAGCCCCGCAGGATAATCTGTCTTGCCAATTCCCGAAAATATTCCGGCCGCTGTGTTGCCGGAAAGGAATTATTGCCGGACGGATTCGGAGGGTGGCTCAGGCTGGTGAGCGGGTCCGAAACAGGGGAACTCTCCACGAAAGAGATTGCCATGCAGGACGGAAGCATGCCCGAACTGTTAGATATACTCGCAATACACACCGGTGAGGGTGCGAGCTACAGCTATCAGTCGGAAAACGTTTTCGCCGGTGATTCGTTGTGGCGGAAAACGGGAAAAGTGACACCAACTCTTTTGGGTCGTCTCTGCGATAATCCTGAGTCTCTGTGGATAAACGGCTTCAGCAGCTTCAGCGGTATCAACGATCGTATTCCCCTGCGCCTGGCTGAGCAGAGTGTCGCTTCATCCCTTCTGTTAGTAGCCGTCGAGCGATTGTGTATGATCGTCGCAATGAATGCGAAGGGTCTTAAAAGAATCTTGGCCGAATTTATCTATCACGCGGTACAATACAGATTCGCCGTTACCGACCCGGTAATCGAAGATAAGTACATGCGTATGGACATCGGCAGATATCCCGTGGAGAATGCTGACAATTACGTGACGGTCAGTATCAGCGAGCCTTTCAATGACTTTTGCTACAAGCTGGTGGCTGCAATTATCAGCCCGCCTGCCTCGGCCGGAGAGTTTTCGGATGGATGAACTGTTTACCGTGGGACATTCCAATCACGACATAGAGCGATTTCTCGATCTGCTCGAAGCAAACGGGATAACGGCGATCTGTGATGTGCGATCCAGCCCTTACAGCAGACATAACCCGCAGTTCAACCGCGAACTCCTCCAGGCTTCACTCAAAAAGCGGAATATCGCCTACGTATTTCTGGGAAAGGAACTGGGCCCGCGAAGCGACGATCCCGGATGCTATGTCGATGGCAAAGTGCAGTACTCCCGGCTTGCCGCTTCGGAAAATTTCCGCAGCGGCATGGAAAGGCTGAAGGCGGGGATGAAAAGATATCGAATTGCCATGATGTGTGCCGAAAAAGACCCCATAGGTTGCCACAGGATGATCCTGATATGCAGGGCGTTGCGCGGGGAACCTGTTGCGATCCATCACATTCTTGAGAGCGGGAGCATCGAGGACCTTCGAAGTTCCGAACAACGCCTGCTGATTGAACTCAAACTGCCTCAACTGCGGCTTTTCGAAAATCCGGAAGATCTGATTCAAAGGGCTTACGACACGCAAAGCGAAAGAATCGCCTTTGTTCGTGAGGACGAACCTCAGGGGTCGGAAATTACGCAAAAGAGAGAACCATGGACAAACTGAAGATTTTTACGATCGGATTTACGCAAAAATCGGCGGAGTCGTTTTTCGGGCGGCTCAGGGAGGCAGGGGTCCGCAAAGTTGTGGACGTTCGACTCAACAACGTGTCGCAACTTGCCGGTTTTGCAAAGCGAGACGACTTGCGATTCTTTCTCGGAGCAATAGGCGCAATAGAATACGTGCATAAACCGGAAATGGCGCCAACGGGGGAGATTCTCGAATTTTACCGCAAAAACGGAGGGGACTGGGAGGTGTATGAGAAAAGGTTCCTGGAACTCGTGTCCGGTCGGCAAATTGAGAAGCTGCTCTCAAAAGAGGAGGCGCATATGGCCTGTCTTCTTTGCAGCGAGAATAAACCGGACCGTTGCCACCGCAGGCTTGTCGCAGAATACCTGAAAGAAAAATGGGGGCGCCTGGAGATCGTTCATCTGTGATTCCGACCCGGTTTAGCGACCGTTTTCAAACTGCTGTCAGCCTCAACAGCTTTTCTTTTCATTAAAAATTTCCTTCGCAAAGACGCGCTTTCAAAACATTCACATCCTGAGGGCGGGCAGTCAATGCATGTTTGTTTTCAATGCACGCGGAATATTCTCCTGCTCGAGCCAATTCTTTTTAAAACCACTGGCCGTGCATAAAAGCATCGAGTGCGGCGAGGCGCCACCGGTCGGTATTGCCGCTCCCTCATTTGTGCTTAAGTTTGGCTGCATATTGCGTTCATCCCGGGCACCCCGCGCCGCCGCATGGCGTGGGATGTCCATGGATTAGAGTATTTATCCCGAAGGATGGAGAGACGAGCTGATGGAGAGGCGCGATGAACTTCTGGCGATGTTTCGGAAGGTGCGGCGGGCAAGTCTTGAGATGTGCGCTCCCCTGAGCCCCGAGGATTACCAGGTTCAGCCCTCGGAAGAAGTGAGTCCTCCCAAGTGGAACCTGGGGCATACCAGCTGGTTTTTCTGGCGCTTCATCCTTCGCGGCCGGGGGCTTTCGCTTCCGGAAGACGAGGCCTACGCCTACCTGCACAATTCCTATTATCACCGCGCGGGTCTAAGAAATTTGCGGGGAAGACGCGGTTTTATGACCAGACCGACGGTGGAGGAAATCTATGCGTACCGCCAATCGGTAGACGAGCGTATGGAAGAGCTCATCGCAACGGCGGAGGCAAGGCCGCTCGAAGAACTCGATTTTGTGACAACGGTGGGAAAAAATCACGAACAGCAGCACCAGGAGCTTTTTTACACCGAGATCAAGAATATCTACTACGCAAACGTGCCATCCCTTCGGCCGGCGTATGTGCCGAGGAGTGAGCCCGTTCGACCGACGTATGCAAAGGATATCGGGTTCATCGAGTTTTCCGGCGGTCTTTTTGAATTCGGCAACACGGAAGGCGGATGGTGCTGGGATAACGAACTCGGGATTCACAAGGCCTATCTGTGCGATTTTGCGCTTTCCGACCGACTGATCACCAATCGCGAATTCCTCCAGTTCATGGAGGACGGGGGGTACTCCAACTCTTCTTTCTGGCTCTCCGACGGGTGGTTCGAAGTGGAGAGGCACAAATGGAATGCTCCCCTCTACTGGGAAAAGCTCGATGGGAAATGGTGGGTGTTTACGCTTTCAGGAATGCGGGAAGTCGAACCCGAGGAGCCGGTATGCCATGTGAGTTTTTACGAGGCGTCCGCATTTGCAAACTGGATGTCGGAGGTCTGCGCGGATTTCCGGGGAAGCCGGCTCCCCACGGAGCGGGAATGGGAGCACGCGGCGAGAGAGTCCGGTGCGGGATTTTTGCCGGGTAATTTCGCCGAATCGGGCAGGCTTCACCCGGCGTTTGCACCTTCCGCCAATCGCGCCTTTCCGGAGCAGATGCTGGGAGACGTTTGGGAGTGGACTTCCAGCCACTACGAACCCTATCCCGGATTTACAGAATTTCCGGACGATCTTTCGGAATATAACGGCAAATTCATGAATAACCAGCGAGTGTTGCGGGGAGGGTCCTGCGTAACTCCGGGAGACCACATCCGCCTGAGCTATCGAAATTTCTGGCATCCCGCCACCCGCTTTCAATTTTCCGGAATCCGACTGGCAAAGGATTTAAGATGATTAGAAATCTCATGACAGCCGCAAAAGCAAAGGGAGAACGCGAGGTGCTAATGCCCGAGGTCCCCCATTCACTTCAGCGCTCGTTCGCGCTGGACCTTCTCGAAGGGCTTTCCCAAAGACCCAAACGAGTCCCTTCGGTTTATCTCTACGATAAAAGAGGCTCCGAGCTTTTCCGGCAAATCACCGAGTCGGAAGCCTACTATTTGACGCAAAGCGAGCAGGAAATTCTCACTGCCTTCAAGAATGAAATTTCGGAGTATGTACCGCGTAAATCGTTCAATCTGATCGAACTGGGCTCCGGTGACGGTCAAAAGACCGTCTTGCTCATCGAGTGCTTTCTCAAAAAGCAGCTCCAATTCGAGTACATAACTCTCGATATTTCGCCCGAGTCGGTAGACGGCCTCACGCTTTCCCTCGAGGAGATGTTCTCGCCCGGTCTCAAGGTCAGGGGAATCGTTGCCGAGTATTTCGATGGGTTGCGATGGCTTGCCGGCGAAAATGCATCGAGAAACCTGACACTGTTTCTGGGGTCCAACATCGGCAATTTCGAACCTCATGCGACCCGGAGGTTTCTTCGCTGCCTGTGGGAGTGCCTGAGACCCCGAGACCAGGTGCTGATAGGGTTTGATCTCAAAAAAGACATAGAGGTCATGAACAGGGCCTATAACGACCCGGAAGGAATCACGCGAGAATTCAACCTGAACCTGCTTGACAGGATCAATCGCGAATTGGGCGGCGAATTCGAGCGGGAAAATTTCGTCTATTACGGCAGCTACCAGGTCGCCACGGGCGCTGTGGAAAGCTATCTGGTGAGCACCAGGAAACAGGAGGTTTTCATCCGGGAACTGGACACGGTTTTCTCCTTCGAGGCATGGGAGCCCATTCACACCGAGTGTTCCCATAAATTCCTGGAATCCGAGATAGCCTGCCTGGCCGAGGAAACCGGCTTTGAGGTGCGGAAAAACTTCTTCGATGAGCGCCGCTATTTTGTCGATTCTTTGTGGAGAGTGATCAAGCCGCGCCGGGCGTGGGAAAGGATATAGGGATCGGGAGCTTCTCGTTGGCCTTCATTGACAATGTTCGGGGTCGATACCCAGAATAAGGGCGACGGCCGCTTTCACCTCGTTCATTTGCGCCTCGGAGATTGCCCCGATTTTCTCAGAAAACCTGTCGTGGCTTATGGCTCTTAGTTGA
>JAKAJS010000105.1 GCA_021813685.1 Deltaproteobacteria bacterium
GCCCACCGACAGATTGTCCAGAACGCGGATGGAGGTCGCTCCCATATCCAGCAACCGCTTTATCATATTGCAGCCGATGAAACCGGCCCCGCCGGTAATTAGCCAGCGAGACTTAAGAGACGAGAAGCTTGAAGAATGTTCGCTAATCACCATTTGACTCCATGAAAAATGACCTCCAGCCGAATGTTGTTCTTGAAGCGCGCAACCGTTTGGAACATCCCGGCCAACATATCGTCAGTTAGATAATGCGGCTCGACGCCAATCTCAACCAGGCCTTGGTAAGTTGGATTATAATAATGTTCTTCGGCCTCCCTGCGGGGATTTTCAAGGTGATCAATCCTGACGTTATATCCAAGGGAGTTACCTACCCGTTGGACCTTTTCGGCAAGTTCGTTCACAGAGAATGTCTCCATTATCTGATTGAATATCCGGAGTTGGCCTTTGGCGGCAGGCGTTTTCTCAGACATATGGACGCACTGGAGGGTGTCCTTGATGTTCAGATATCCCCTTGTCTGGCCGCCTTTTCCGTAAACCGTGAGCGGATAGTCGGCTATAGCCTGGACTATAAAGCGGTTCAGGATCGTGCCGAAGATTTCATCGTAGTTAAAGATAGGGAGGAGGCGTTCATCGATTTTCGATTCTTCGGTTTCTATCCCGTATACGGGACCCTGCATAAGGTCCGTAACGCGCAGATCCCACATGCGAACGCCAAACCACAGCAGGTCCGTATCCATGATCTTGGTCGTGTGATAGAGAGAACTGGCCTGCCGAGGAAACAAAAATTTCCCGCGTCGACCGTTATGTTCAATCTCGATCCAGCCCTCCTCGATATCAATATTCGGCGTTCCGTATTCCCCCATAGTTCCAAGTTTGATGATGTGAGTGTCCCTCGCAAAATCGCGGACCGCGAACATCAGGTTGTTTGTCACAAGCAGGTTGTTTACGACCGTAATGTTCGCATATTTGTAATTAAGGAGTGAATAAGGAGCTGAAGGCTGTTCCGCGTAATGGATGATTGTCTCGGGAATGCCGGTGAAGCGCTTGTCCAGAGCCCAGGCGTATTCTACCGGGCCACAGAAAAGAGAGCGCATAATATTTGGATCGGTCAAATCTCCGATGACTACCTTGATCTCCCTGCCGGTCAGTTCGTGCCAGATCCGGGCTCGCTGAACCAATGTCGGCACGGAGTAAAGCATTCCGACATCCAATTCCGTGCACGCGTTCCGGCGGAAGTAGTTGTCGACCACGGTTACGTCGTAACCACGGTTTGAAAAATGCATTGCGGTAGGCCATCCCAGATAGCCGTCGCCGCCGAGGACCAACACATGTGACATACAACAATCCTCCAGCTGGAAGTAAGAAGTGGCCTGTAAGACAAATTGTGGCGCTCGGAAAGAAAAGGTAAGATTACCCCTTGCGCGACGCTATCTCCGTAATCGCTCGCTTTCCACTGTCACCTCACCGCTTTCCACGGCGGTTTCGTCTCCATTCGGCCAGTACCGCTCGGCGGGTCGGAACGCGGCCTGCTCCTCGATAAGGCCGTTTCTTCGCAGGAATTGGAGCAACTGAAGATGGCTAAGGGGTTCCTCGTTACCTGAATGGTACTCGACCTGAACATCTCGCGAAATAACATGCGGATATTCGTAATCTATCCTTCGATAGAGGGAGGTAAAGGCAGGCAGCACGACAAAGTAGCGCTCTAGCTCCCAAGTTCTTCGGGTTTCCTCCTGGCTCATCAATTCCTCGTACATCTTTTCGCCGGGCTTCGTACCGACGATCTTTGTGTTGACATTCTCGCACCGAAGACCATAGGAGGGCGCAAGCTCCTGGATCATGACATCAGCAAGGTCCCGGATTCTAATAACAGGCATCTTTGTTACAAACACCTCTCCTCCTCTGGCTATTAACGAAGAGTCGATAACAAGGCGCACAGCTTCCTGGATGCTCATGATGAAGCGGGTCATGTGTTGGTCCGTAAGAGTGACCGGCCCTCCCTTCCTGATCTGTTCCCGAAAGATGGGGATGACCGAGCCGCGCGACCCAAGAACATTTCCGAACCGCGTCGAGGCGAAAATAGGCCCTCCGCCCCGGAGATTGCTACTGGCCGCCGTCATCAACCGCTCCCCCATAAGCTTCGAGGTCCCCATGACATTGGTAGGATTGACCGCTTTGTCGGTACTGGTGAAGATAACGCGCTCCACCTTGTTTTCGCACGCAGCCGAAATGACGTTCTGCACGCCGAGAATATTGGTCTGGACCGCCTCGAAAGGCGATCTTTCGCAGAGTATAACGTGTTTGAAGGCGGCAGCATGAAAAACGACGTCTATATCCGCCATCTTCCTTCCCAGCTTGTCCCGATCCCGAACGTCACCAAGACTGAAAAACGCATTACGGTGTTTGGAAAATCTTTGTTCGAGGAAGAATAGTTCGCTTTCGTTGTTATCGATACCTGTTAGTTCCCCAACCTGGTATGATTCCAACAACTGCCGCACCAATTCGCTACCCACCGTTCCGCACGCACCGGTGACCAATACACGCTTTTGAGTAAAAAACGAGTTCAACATACGCTCCCTGCTTCAGATCATCGTTTCTTCGGTATAAACTGGAAATTCAGACCGTCCCTTCGCCAGACCAAAGCACAGGTTAATCGACGGCAATCGCCGTTCCAGCCTGCAAGAGAATTTCAGCTATTGCCTTTTGACTGTTTCGTTCAGATACGGATGCATAGGGATGCTGAAAATGCGACGGAAAATCGACGGCCTGGTATTCCAGATTTGTTCCAATGGTACGGTCTACGACCCGCCGTTCCCCTCGATCCCTATTTTTGGGCATAATTCGTAATTCCTCCTATTTCTCACTTTCTTTCTCATCCATATCCCTGTAAGCTTCATAGCTTTTGCTGTAATACTTGTAATGGTTGTAGTAGGCGCCGTACCCCAGCTTGTTTATGTTGGCCATGGTAAGAACGCTCCCCAAGATTTGAGAGTTGTTCTGCAAAAGCATCTGCACCGCCAACCTTGCGGCTTCGCGCGTGGTGCTGAGATGCTTGAACACGAGCACCGCGCCGTCAGAAAGAGCGGCAAGAAACCGGGCGTCCGCAAATCCGATCACCGGCGGCGAATCGATCACAATTTGCTGATACTCTTCTCGCAGTGTCGCGATCAAATTCCTAAAAGCATCGGATGCGATCAACTCTCCGGGACTGGGGGGAGTTGGCCCCGCAGAGATAAAATCAAGCCCGGGGATGTGCGTGCTGTGTACAATTTTCTCAAGCGGCGCGCCACCGGTCAGAAAATTCGTCAACCCCATCCGATTCGGCACATTAAATACCCTGTGCAGCCTGGGCTTTCTCAGGTCGCAATCGATAAGCACGCACCTGCGCTGGCTGCGGCTCAACGCTATGGCAAGATTGCACGAACAGGTGCTCTTCCCTTCCGAGGGATTGCAGCTGGTGACCACAATGGTTTGCGGAGGCCCGGAAGAGGCGGAGAGCATGATCGCAGACCTGATATGCGATACGGCCTCGCTGATCTGCGACTTGGGATCGAAATAGGAGATCGTTTCGAGCGCGGTTTTAGGGGCCGCTCCATTTTCCTCCATGGGGATCATGCCCAGACTTGGAAGGCGGCTGATCTTTTCCAGTTCTTCGGCCGTTTTGATCGAGCTGTCCAGGTATTCAAGGAAAAAAGCCGTTCCGATCCCCATCATGGAGCCCAGAACCAGGGCGAGTGCCAGATAAAGCGCCGGCTTGGGCATATAAGGCTGGTAGGGCTGCTCCGAAGGGTTTATGACGGCGATATTGCTGGGGACCATAGTGGCAGCCACGGCGGCGTCCTTCATCCTGCCGAGCAAACCTTGATAAAGCGCCTGATTGGTCTCGAGATCTCGCTTCAGCATATGAAACTTGACCAGGCCGTTTTCCATGCCGGCCATTCTTGTCTTTGCGTCGTCAAACTCCTGCTGGAGGAGCTTTTCGGCCTTAAGCGCAGCCTGGTAGTCAGATTTTACGCTTACAACCTGCTGCCTCACAACGGCGTCAAGCTTTCTTTTGATCTCATTCACGGTGGCAACATTGATCTTCTGCCCCGGAAAATTGGGACCATAAACCTGAGCCGAGCCGGTGGCCTGGCCCTCGGCGGCGATGAGTTGGCCCCTCAAGGTCTGGACCAGAGGATTGTTCACGATCACCGGCGCATCGGCGCCCTTTTGCTCTATCTGGTCGTAGAGGGCTTTTTTGGCCGCAAGATCACCTTGCGCGGCCGTGAGGAGCTGCGCCACCTGGAGGTAATTTTGTACGACCACATTCGTCTGATATGTCTGAGCCGCTTTGCCGCTGTCCATGCTGACGCTCATATCCATGCCCATGAAGTCGTTTGTCTGCCCGGCGGCGATCGCTTTTTTCTCCGACATCTCCAGCTTGCTGCCGAGCTTAACCAACTGCTTGTCGAGCCAGCTCTTTATCATTACAAAGGACTGCTGCCTGGTCTTCATGCACAGGTCGAGATAAACACCCTGGACCGATGCAGGAAGCTCTTGCGCAAGCGCCTTGTCGGTTGAGCGAAACAATATATTAACGAGATAGGAGTTCTTGACAGGCACTACAATGAGATGATTAAGGAGTTCCTCTGCGTATTTTTGCCGAATGACACCGGGCGGACAGTCAGGATTCTTCGTCCTCAACTTCTTGTAGGATGATTGGTTCTGAAGTTTCAGAGCGTCGATCAGGCCATAGGCCATCGCGGGAGATTTCAGAATCGCGTATTGGGTCTCATAAAACCTGTCGAGGTCACTCGACCCCATGAGATCACCCAAGGGGTCCATGCTGCTGCCTGCAGTCCCAAGGGCTGCGGAGCCCTTGTCCTGCGTGATCTGCAAGGTGATCTTGCCTTCCCAGACCGGGGTCATGAACAGGCAGACCAGAATAGCCAGCAGAACTGCCCCGGCCGTTATTCCCAGCGCCCACCACTTGCGCTTTTTAAGTACGTACCAGTAATCGCGAAGATTTACTCCCTCTTCATATTCTTCCTGGTACCAGCCGAGTCCACTCGAAGGAAGAGGCGGTGCGGCCATCGTCGTCAAGACATCAGTCCTGTTGTTGCCGTTGTTATCATTTTGCATTGTTTAAATCCAGTCTGAGAAGACAACTGCACAGTTTCCGGGCCGGGGCGCTTTTAGTTGTGCCTCCCGCTTTTCGCGGGTTCTCTTTTCCGCCAGGAATTCTTTGTTCCGTATCCCTACGGAATAGCTGGGCTCAACCCGAAGCTTCCGGGCAGCATGTTCTTGAAATCGAAGAAAAACCGCCTGATTTTGCTCTCATGCACGTAGACGATATCGTTCGGTTTAAGCAGGACGTCAGGCTCCTGCCCCTTGAGCACCTGGGTGAGATCCACGGGGATAACCTCCCGCTTGCCGTCTTTATCGACACGAAGAACGGTCACGTAGTTCGAGGCAAGCTGCATCTGCTTACCCTGGCACACGGATATCGCCCTGCTTAGGGTCATATTGTTCTGCAGGAGCACGTTGCCGGGTTTTGTCACAGCCCCGATCACATACGCGCTTTGCGCAAACGGCACAAAGACCACGTCGCCGTTCTGGATGGGAATGTTCAGGTTCGTATTGCCATCGAGAAGCAGGCGATTCAAATCGATCGAGATCGTTTGTGCATCAAGCCCCTGGTCCCCGTCGACTCTGGACGATTCGTGGCGAGGGCGTATAATGTTTACCGTGTCACCGGCTCCGCTGTCGAGCCCTCCGGCCATGCCCAGGACCTGAAGCAGGGAGCGGGGACCGATCAACGGGTAATAACTGGGCTGTTTCACCGCACCGGAAACGGCCACTTCGCTGTGCTTGTATTCGGCGACCGAGACGGTAATCTGCGGATCTACGAGATAGCCCTCGTCCTTGTACAGATTGGTGAGCTTTTCGGCGATTTGGTCCGTCGTCAGGCCGGCGACCTTGACGTTTCCGACCAGCATGAGTCTGATATTGCCTTGACCGTCAACTCGAAAAACACCGCTCAGTTGTCCGGGCCCCCCGCCTTGGGCAGCGCCTGCAATCTGGCCGGGACTTCCCCCGGTGGAGATGCTTATAGAGCTTGGGCCGTTCACGGTGGCGGGGGTGCCTGCGCCCAGGAATGTTACCTGGAGAGCATCCTCGGGCCCAACCCTGTAATCGGTATAATGCTGCACCGGTATCATGGCCGACATCTTCAGCAATCGCGCCTGCAGTTCGCTCGACCGGGCCTGGGGGTCCTTAACGGCGCCTACCTGCATGACAAGCGGCTGGGCGGTTGGATTGCCCACCCTGATTTCCGGCACCACTCCATTGCTGCCTTCCACCAGGTGCTCGTTCCATTGATTTCCTGCGCAACCCGACAGAAGAATCAACAGGCAGGCAAACAACAGCACATCTGGCCTAAATCGCATGACCGCTCCTTACAAAATCCGCCCCCGGAGGGCGGGCTGACAGCAAAAAGTAAATTCGACACGCAACAGCAACCGCTTGAAAAACCACCGCTATGCAATTTTGAGCTCCCGGCCGTTCCCGTTTCCGTTCGCAAGCTTTCTCCTCACCAAAGGGGCCATCGCCTTTGGGCTGAACTCCGGGACTATTTCCTTTATTTTTTGCCTCACCGCCCCCCCGTCCAACAAGTCGGCGGTCTGACAGAGCTCCTCTATCTGACGCTCCAAATAGTCGCGGAAACCTTTCCGCTTCTCCGCTTCCTTCGTGATCCCGTTGGACCTGACCACCATGATTTTTTCATGCCTGGTCTTGAGGACGTCCTCATCGTGGGTATAAAGCTCCTCGTAGAGCTTTTCGCCAGGACGAAGGCCGGTGAACTGGATCTCGATTTCCGTTTCGGGGTCTTTACCGGAAAGGCGGATCAGGTCGCGCGCCATTTCACTGATCTTTATCGGCATCCCCATTTCGAGGATGTAGATGTCTCCCTCCTCGGCCAGCGCCCCCGCCTGGATGATCAACTGGGCCGCCTCCGGAATTGTCATGAAATAGCGTGTAATTTCGGGATGAGTCACCGTTACGGGACCGCCTTCTTCTATCTGGCGCCGAAAAATAGGAATTACCGATCCGGAGGAACCCACGACGTTTCCGAATCGAACGGCCTTGAAATTCGTGCCCTGCCCTCCAAGGGATTGCATTATCAATTCGGAAATCCGCTTGGTAGCGCCCATAACGCTGGTTGGCCGCACCGCCTTATCGGTTGAGACCAGCACGAATTGCCGAACGCCGAACTCAACCGCCACTTCCATGACCACCCGGCTTCCCAGCACATTGTTATATACAGCCATCCGGCAGTTATGTTCAAGCATGGGAACATGCTTGTAGGCAGCGGCATGAAAAACGACCTCCGGACGAAACCGGGAGAATGCATCCCGGGTCAATTCGCGGTCCTGAATCGGGCCCAGAACGCATTCCAGATCGTGATAATCGAGATTTCGCAGTTCCATTTCTATGTTGAACAATTTTTCTTCCGATGCATCGAACAGGACAAGTTTTCCGGGGCGGAAGCGAACCAGTTGCCGGCAGAGTTCGGACCCGATCGACCCTCCGCACCCGGTCACAAGCACCGTCTTGCCGACCAGGTAATGCTCGATACCCGCCATATCCAATTTGACAGGTTCGCGTCGAAGAAGGTCGGCATAGTCGACATCTCGCAGCTTCTTCATGCTCACACGGCCGTCCACGATCTCGCCGATTCCGGGCAGCGTCTTGTAAGTGACGTTGCAGCGTTTGCACACATCGAATATTCGGCGCAGTTCGGCCCCGGTCGCAGAAGGAATGCAAACGAAGACTTCCTCGATATTGTATTCACCAATCACCTGCGGCAGCCTCGAAATGTCCCCGTGCACCGGTATGCCGTGTACCGCACGGCCGATTTTAGCCGGATCATCGTCGATGAACCCTGCGACGCAGAAGTCGAGTTGGGGGTTTTCGATGATTTCCCGGAGTATTTTTTCTCCGCCTGCCCCGGCCCCTATTATCAGCACCCGCCGACATCCCCTGAGCCACGTCCTCAGGTCCGGAAGTCCATAGGCCTTGAGCCCTCTGGGATTTGTCCGCACGATGTATAAGGAACGTATGCCCATCCTGAGCCCACCCGCAAGCAGGAATGTCAGCATGGCATCCAGAATGATGATAGAGCGTGACAGCCCGTTGATCCTGACAAGAAATGCATATCCGAACGAAAGCAGCATCGAAAAAAAGCAGGCCTGCACGAGATGCCAGAAATCAACGACGCTCGTATAGCGCCACATGCCCCTGTACAGCCCAAACAGGAAGAACACGACCGCTTCCGCTGGAACCATAACCGGCGCAAGCACCATTATTTGGCGTACATGCTGAGTTGTGATCCGGAACTCGAACCGCAAGAGATAGGCGCCAAGCAAGGCCGCAGCGAAAATCACAGTGTCGGCGACCAGCATTATGTAAAAACGCGGGTTTTTCAATTGGGCCGTCATAAACTGTAGCTCCCGATCGTCTCCTGCTGGTTAGGCTCCTACGGCTTAGGCCTGACCCGTACAGCAGCAGAAAGGCAGACGCAAAATCGAAAACACCATAAAGACAGCTATCAGGGTGGACGAAACGAAATGAAAAGCGGACTGCCGACGGCGGCCTGCAATTTTGCAGAAAGCCGGTAAGACAGCTCCGCCAACTCGATTACATCTGTAACGAGTTCACAAAAATGAGAACCGATCCAGCGCAAACCCGCACGGACAGCATAAAAGGCATATCTCGACGATCTGGCGCGAGCTAAAGTACAGGCAGCCAGCAGTTTATACTGCACAGCCTGCCGAAAGCTCCTGTTAACGGCGGAAAACCCTTTGCCATTTCCCGGTAATTCCGAACAACGGCCTCACTCTTCCAGCCCCCTGGCTGCCGTCATTCAGCACGAAAATCTCAATTGGAAAAAACGCTATGAAGCTAAAGAATTTGCAAACAGACCCCCGCCTGCTCGCTCAACTCAATAAACTAAATTGATACTCTATTCATATACATCGACAGATATCCCGCCAGAGAAAAGACCTCTGCCGTTTCAGCACGACGTTCCAGCCCATCGGCACAAATCTGTTGTGTATGATAGAAAACTTGATTGATTGGCCCCATAACCGCCTTCGGCGAAAAGACGTCCTGCCTGAATGGTCTAAAAAAAATCCCATCAGAAAAATAACCACTCTTCAAGCCCTTTCAAGCCCATTGAGTCCCCCCCGCCGGATGGCCCCATAATTACCCTTCCCCCCTTCGGAAGTCAATGTAAATCTTTGTGAAAATGCCGTGTAATCGGCTTCAGTAATAAATCCAGTATGTCCGACAGATTCGAAAGCCGCTTTCTCCGAATTATTTCCATGTTTATGCAAGAAAGTGGATCAAAAGGGAGGGGAGAGCGCCGGAAATCACAGCTGCGATCACCTTGCAGACAGCATGCAAAATTGCAATATGCGCCTGTTGACCATGGGCGCTGATCCCGGAAGGAACATGCAGATGCTACATCGTCGCCTCACAGCTCTGCAGGGTGTCAAAGCCTTTGCTGCGGCACAGTGCGTCCCGGCTCGCCTGATTAAGGTCGCAGACCATCATCTCCCCCACCAATTCATCGAAGGAAATCTCAGGGCGCCAGCCAAGTTCTCTGCCGGCCTTTCCGGCGTCGCCAAGAAGGGTTTCGACCTCGGTTGGACGAAAATAGGACGGATCGATCTGGATAACGACAGCACCGGGTTGGAGTTTTACCGGAGATGTAAAAGAAGAATGGCTCTCCAGTATGGCAGAACGACCAACGGAAGAGATAACGCCTCGTTCCTCCGTGCCGCTCCCCTTCCATTCCAGGTCAATCCCGGCGATCTTGAATGCCTTCTCGCAAAAAGTCCGGACTGAGTACTGCTCCCCGGTTGCAATCACAAAATCATCGGCCCGGGCATGCTGCAGAATCATCCACATGGCTTTGACATAGTCACGCGCATGCCCCCAGTCGCGCTTCGCATCGAGATTTCCCAGATAGAGCCGCTCCTGCAGACCGAGAGCGATACGGGCAACGGCACGGGTAATCTTTCTGGTGACAAATGTCTCCCCCCTCAGAGGAGATTCGTGATTGAAAAGAATCCCGTTGGAAGCAAACATTCCATAAGCTTCCCTGTAATTGACCGTAACCCAGTAGGCGTAGGCCTTGGCCGCCGCATAGGGAGAGCGCGGGTAAAAAGGCGTTTTCTCCGATTGCGGGATCTCCCGGACTTTCCCGAACAATTCAGAGGTGGACGCCTGGTAGAATCGCGTCTTATTGGTACGCCCCAATATCCGGATGGCCTCAAGGAGCCGAAGGGTACCCAGGGCGTCCGAGTTGGCCGTGTATTCGGGGGTCTCAAAAGAGACCTTTACATGGCTCTGGGCTCCAAGATTATAGATCTCATCCGGTTGCACCTCCTGAATGACCCTTATCAGGTTGGTCGCATCGGTAAGATCTCCATAGTGCAGACACAAACTGCGGACCTTCTCATGCGGGTCCTGGTAAAGATGATCGATGCGCTGGGTATTAAACAGCGAGGCACGCCGTTTAATTCCGTGGACGATGTAGCCCTTCGCTATCAGGAACTCGGCCAGATAGGCCCCGTCCTGCCCGGTTAGACCGGTGATTAGTGCGACTTTCGACACATTAGCTCCACAAACACGCCATCCATCGGCGTTAGATTCGTTGCATCCTGCCGGCAGGCACAAATTTTCCCGTTTCTGGTCGCTGTCGTTTCATTGCCCAGAATTGTTTCATGATATAAAAGCCCTGCCGAAATAGCAAACGATTTCCCGGCGACGCGAGCTTCCCAAAACCTTCGGGCGCGGTGTGAGAAAAAGGGACACTACACCGCAGGACAATCGGCAACAGCCCCTTTTTTCGTGGACCGTGTTCCAACTGATTTTTTTTCAAATTGCTCTGCAAAACTACTGTGTTTACATTATTTCCGAGATGAACAGTTTAGCCAAGTCGGACATAATAGCATGCCGCCGCTGTGATGATTGCGGTATAAGAGCCGATGTCAAATCGGACAACGAAGAGGTATGTATTCTGCAATGCTCGATTTGCAGAAAGGAATATCCCTTCTACAAGTCTCCCAGGGAAGAGAGGATTATGCGCGCAAGGATAGAGAAAGAAAAAGCACGCCCCGAATACGACATCGTCATCATCGGGGGCGGTCCGGCGGGGTTATCCGCAGGGATTTACGCCATGAGGGCCGCAATGAAAACCGTTCTTGTGGAGAAGGGGACGCCTGGCGGCCAGATGGCAATCAACAAGGGCGTCGAGAATTACCCCGGCTTTATAGACATCAATGGCTTCGATCTCTCGGACAAATTTTTCCAGCATGCCAAAGCCTACGGGCTGGAAATCCTGCAGGAAGAAGCAATCGCCATAGAACCCGGCATCGCCCATCACGAGATCAGGCTCGCCAACGGGCGAACGCTTCGCTCCTACGCCGTGATTTTATCGCCGGGGGGAGTATCCCGCACCCTGGGAGTTCCCGGCGAAATAGAAAACCTCGGGCGCGGGGTATCCTACTGCGCCACGTGCGACGGCTTCTTTTTCAGCGGCAAACCCGTGGCTGTGGTAGGCGGGGGCGACACCGCCCTGGAGGAGGCCATCTATCTATCGAAAATCAGCAGCGAAGTCCATCTCATCCACCGGCGCGGCGAATTTCGAGCAGGCAGAATTTTACAGCAGCGGTTGGCCATGGAGCCCAAAATCAGGGTAAACATGAATACGGTTGTGACCAACATCCTCTCCAACGGCAGCGGGGTGCATTCGATCGTAATGAGGGACGGCAAGGGAGAGGAAAGCGAACTGCATGTCGAGGGGATATTTATTTTCGTCGGCTTTACGCCAAACGGGCAACTTGTGCCCGCCGGCATCGCGATGGACCCGCAGGGCTATGTGCTGACCGATGAAAAGTGCGAATCGAACATACCCGGGATTTTCGTGGTAGGAGATTTGCGGAAAAAATACGCCAACCAGATCGTGATTGCCGCCTCGGACGGCTGTATCGCCGCCCTGGCCGCAGCAAGGACCGTAGAATTGAGACAGTCCGGCCTGGAGGCCAAAGAGTCGGCCCAGAATTAATCTCCGTTATACGCCTTTCTTTCCGGGCAGGAGCGCCCGAAAAAGATGCTTCACCTGTGAAAATCCCATCTTGCGGCGAAGCATGCCGAGTTGATCCTGGAGAGGGATGTCTTTCGGGCAGGTGTCTTCACAACCAAGAAGCCCCAGGCAACCGAAGATACCGTCCTCGTTTCCGACCACTTCAAAGTATTCGTCGTTTTTTCGTTCGTCCCGCGGGTCGATCATGAACCGGGTGATCCGATTGAAGGCGGTGGCCCCCATGAAGTTTTCCGGGACCATATTGGCTTTTCCGCAGGCCGCCACACAGCAGCCGCATTCGATACACCGCTCCAGTTCATAGATCTGCTCGGCGAGCGCATTGTCCATCCGTTCTTCTTCCGCGTCCGCCTGGAAGTGCTTACTGGTATGTATCCACGACTGCACCTTCTCGTTCATCCCGCGAAACCAGGTTCCGGTATCCACCGAGAGGTCCCCGATAAGCTTGAAAACGGGCATCGGCATGAGAGTGATGTCTTCGGGCAAATCCTTGGTCTTGGTATGACACGCAAGGTCGGGGCGCCCGTTTATCAACATGGCGCACGAACCGCAGATGCCGGCCCTGCACATGAAGTCGAACTGGAGGGTGGGGTCTTGCTCCTCTCTCAGGCGGTTCAAGGCGATAAAAAGGGTCATAGCCTCGGTTTCTTCCAGAGAGTAGACATCCATGTGGGGAATGGAAGCCGGGTTCTCGGGATTATATCGGAAAATATGGAACTTCAGGGTT
>JAKAJS010000165.1 GCA_021813685.1 Deltaproteobacteria bacterium
TAATCCTGAAAAGCCTGTAGTGTCCACCCCCTGTGCGGAGGTGGCGGTGAATTGTCAAAAAAGAATCTCTTGTCTGTACGAAAAATTGGATATCTCATTTCTCCCTCCAAATTTCAGCAACCTGCCGGCAAATGAGCTTGAACGCCCAAAGCAGGGCAATAGCCCGATCGTTTCCGCTTTGCTGTCCGATCCCCCCATTGGGCATTGAAGCAGCGGTTGCTCGGGCTTTTCAGAATGCTATTGCATATTGGTTGCCATTTGGTCTTCAATCTACCCGAAGTGCTTGCTATAAGGCAACTTATTGTTGGAGGTATAGAAGAAAAAATTTGAAAAAATTGCTCTTTTTTTTGCGCAAACGCAACGAAAATGGCGCATTGTGGCATCCTTGGCGGATGCGCGGAGAGGGAGGGAATTTTGACGCACAGAAAAATTTTGACACCGGTTCCCGATTACGTAAAATCTTATTATCATATTTTACAAGGAGCCAGCTATGTCCACAGACATCAGCGCCACCAACGCGGTGAGACATTTTTCGGAACTGTTGAATAACATCAGATTTCGCGGGGTCCACTATACCATCATTCGAGGAGGAAAACCCGCAGCAGCGCTCGTTCCATTGGAGGAGGGCGGTCCATCACGGCGTTTGGGCGATCTCGGCTCCATTTTTCAGACCTTGCCCCACATCGACCCCGAGGACACAAGCTTTCTCGATGACGTTCGGGAGGCGATCGAAGGCCAGCCCCCCTTGCCTGGCTATACGTCATGGGAGTGATCTTTGATTCCAGCGAAATTATTTTTCTGGAGCGTGACCGAACACAGGTCGCAAGCCTTGTGTCCGGCCGAGAAGATGAGCCTTTCGGCATCAGCGTGATTACGGTCGCGGAACTGCTGCACGCAGTGGAGCGCGCCGACACGGAAACCCGCAGACTCAGACGCCAATCCTTTGTTGAAAAGATCCTGGCTTCCTTTCCTATTTTTCCCTTTGATGTCTCTGTAGCACGCATTTACGCGCGCCTTTGGGCATCTTTGGCCAAAAAAGGGCTGACCGTCGGTGCGCACGACCTCATGATTGCTGCCACGGCGATCTCTCTCGACTACGCTGTGATTACTGCCAATAGGCGTGACTTCGAAAAGATAGAGGGGCTAAAGCTGGAAGAGCGTTCCCTGAGGAAGACCTGAGCGTCCGAAAACTCTGCGTGCTCCACAGGAAAACTCCGGTTACACTTGGAAGTGATACCACCGTGCGCGCACACTCGAAGCGCAACACTCAGGTCATCCCGGTTCTCGGGCATGTCAGCCGAAGGGAACCGGCAAATGGGGGGGAGTTGTGAAGATTTTGCTCATCTATCCGTACTTTCTCGAGGATCGTTCCGAAGAGGAGGACATCAGCGCTGTCCCCACAGGGCTTTACTACATCGGAGCGCTTCTGCTGCAGGAGGGCTACGAGGTTGAAATTCTCAATTTCTACCGTGGGAACCAAAACCCACAGAGAATGCGGGAAATAGTGGCACAAAAAAATGCCGATATCGTCGGCATTTCGATATTCAATGCCAACCGTTGGGGCGGCGTCGAAACAGCGCGCCTCGTAAAGGAAGTTACCCCGAAGGCTAGAGTCGTTTTCGGCGGAGTGGGCGCGACATTTCTTTGGGAGCATCTTCTGCGGAACTTCCGGGAGATCGACTATGTTGTCCTCGGAGAGGGGGAATATAGCTTCCTGGAGTTGATACGATTACTCGAAAAGGACCTCGGGGCAGACGCTTCCGCCATCCGGGGAATCGCTTTCAGGCGTGAGGGCAAAATCGTTCGAACAGAGCCCGCAAAACCCATCGAGGATCTGGACAAGCTGCCAAACCCCGCCCGGTATTTCACCTACAGACACCTGTCTCTCACCAGGGGATGCCCCGGGAATTGCACCTACTGCGGATCTCCCCGATTCTGGGGACACAAGGTGAGGTTTCATTCCGTTTCCTACTTTGTCGATCAATTGGAGCTTCTCTACCGGCAGGGAATCAACTTTTTCTATATCTCGGACGACATTTTCACGATGAAAAAGGATGTCGCGATAGCTGTGTGCAAGGAAATCCTGAACCGGAGTCTTTCCATATCCTGGTACGCCATTTCGCACGTCGGCAATGTCGATGAGGAGATACTCTACTGGATGCGAAAGGCGGGGTGTATCCAGATCAGCTACGGGGTGGAAAGCGGATCTGAAAAAATACGAAACAGGCTTAACAAAAGGATTACAGACGAGCAGATAAGAAGGGCTTTCCGCCTGACGACGCGCTACGGCATCCTGGCCCGCGCCTATATCATCTATGCATGTCCGGAGGAGTCCTCGGAAACGATTCGCCAAACCGAAGAGCTTATTCGAGAGATCAAGCCTCACAGCGTTGTTTTCTACGTGTTGCGGCTCTTCCCGGGGACCGCCCTCTACGACGAGGCAAAAGAGAAAATGCGGTTCACCGATGATGTGTGGCTTAATCCGCTGGAGGACATACTCTACCTCGAAACGGACCCCTCCTTTTCTACAAATGAGGTTCTATCATTCCGGGACCGTTTGCGGCAGGCCTTCTATCAAGGCCTTCCCTCTTTTGTAGACGCTATAGAACTCGAAGATATCGAGGAACTCTACCCCTTGCATGCCGATTTCCTCTCGCGCCTTGGGATGACCTTCAGCCACGGAGATTATGCCGCGATCGACGCCATACCGGATAAGGAAGCCGTCGCGGTAAGGCTTTTCCAAAGAGCCCTGTCTTTTGCCCCTCACGAAAGAGCCTTCCTGGGACTGGCGATGATCAGGCAAAGGAATCGATCGTACGGAGATTCGATAGAGCTTTTGAGCGAAGGCATCCGGCTTTTCCCCGGGAGTGAACCGCTGCATATCTGCCTGGCCGTTAGCTACATGAACCTCGCAAGGTTTGACGATGCACTCTCGATCCTCATGAAATTCCAGGACTCACCCGATGCGCTGCAACAGATCGCAGCCTGCCACAGAGCACTGGGACAGCCGGCAAAAGAGCAATTCTTCCTGGATAGACTGAACGCTTTGGGACCAGGCCGGGCATGAGGGACGCGGATTGGGGTTGCCGGCTGCATCATCCGGGTGCGCAATCGTCATTGACAATTTCTTTTTCTGTGTGTATAAGCGATTAACTTTTAATCCGTTTCAACCGGGTGCGGGAGCTCCACCAGGTGTGGGTCCGAAGCTCGCCGGTTTATCTCCAGCTTCAAACGATTTCTTCAACTGTACTATTCACTACAGATTTCTTTTTTTTGCTCTGGATTCAGGCAACAGGTTTCAGGTTTTTTAGAAGTGTACTCGTACCCCTTAAGTTCATTGTTCCTATAGGCACGTATTGAGGCTTTCCTACGTATTTTGTGATGCACTTTCCATTATCTTTTCTTCCAACAGGTATTCTACAAGAAAGGAGAAACAAAATGGCCGCTCCTTTGGAAAAGGTACCAGGAAAAGCTTGGGTTGTGACTTTCGCGGGAACTGCCGTAAATTTATGTCTGGGAATTCTCTATGCCTGGAGTGTTTGGGGTGGGGCTCTGACCGTGCCGAAGCTCCCTGACGGTCATTTCAATGAAGCCCTGGTCGGAACGGCCATGCCCGGAATCAATGCGGCCTGGTCCTATCTCAGCAACGCCCAGGCTGCCACACCCTTTTCCCTGTGCGTCATCATCTTCGCACTTCTCATGATCCCGGGCGGCAGGATACAGGATCGGTTCGGTCCGAAGGTGGGTGCGACTATAGGAGGCATCTTTCTGGCTGCCGGATGCATACTGGCGGGCTTGATGAAAAGCTACCTCGGTCTTCTGATCGGCTTCGGGATAATGGGGGGCATCGGCATGGGAATCGGCTATGCGGCCCCGACTCCCGCCGCGCTCAAATGGTTCGGTCCTCATAGAAGAGGCCTGATCGCCGGCCTGGTTGTTGGCGGATACGGCGGTGCCGCGCTCTATATCGCGCCTCTGGCCAAGTGGCTTATAACGAACTACGGCATCAGCGGCAGTTTTATCATTTTGGGGGTCGTTTTCGCCGTGGTCATAATAATCGCCGGCCAACTGCTGGCGTGGCCTCCGGAGGGGTATGTTCCGCCTGCTCCCGCCGCTGCCAAAGCTGGAGTACAGGCAAAAGCCTCGCTGACCACGGTGGACTGGGTTGCTTCGGACATGGTCAAGACGTGGCAGTACTATGCCTTGGTGGCTCTGTTCATAGGATCGACACAGTCGGGCCTCCTGATCATAGCCTTCGCCGCACCACTGGCCGCCCCGCTGCTTGGCGCCGCGGCCTGGATACTGGTTTCCTATGGCGGGCTTATCAATGCGCTGGGCCGAGTCGGTACGGGGCTATATTCCGACAAGATCGGCCGCGCCAATGCGTTTACCATAAACTGCATAATTTCGGCGGCTTGCCTTTTTGCCATGCCCGCCATCATTGCTTCGAAGAGCGTTCTGCTGCTCTTTATCGCCGTAGGGATAGCTTACTGGCAGTATGGCGGAGGGCTGGCCCTGCTGCCCTCTTATACCGCCGACTTTTTTGGGCCCAAAAATTTGGGTTTCAACTACGGCCTGGTATTTCTGGGCTGGGGACTCGGGTTCTTCATGGCGAGGCTGGGCGGCACCATTCGGGACATGACGGGAAATCTCGACTGGGCTTTCTATCTGTCCGGCCTCGTGCTGGTCGTTGCCGTAATTCTGGCTCGCATTGCAAAGCGGCCCTCTGTAGCAGCACAAAAAGCACCCGGACCTGTGCGGTCGTGAGATAGCTCGATCTATCTTTCAAACGGATGACAATCTCACCTTCAGGGGCTTCCCCGCACGGACAAACGGCGGGGAAGCTCCTGCTTTCCCCTACCCCACTGGCGTCGAAAAACACTTTCCGATGCCCCATGTCTGTATCATTCGATTCGACGACACCTATTGGGCAAGGCACGCCGGGTTTATTCCGGGTGAGTTCGTCATGCTCGCCGTAAGCGACGACGGCTGCGGGATGGATGATAAAACCCTCGAATTCATTTTCGACCCATTCTTTACGACCAAGGGAGTCGGAAAGGGCACGGGCCTGGGATTGGCGACCGTATACGGCATTGTCAAACAAAACAACGGATTTATAAATGTCTACAGTGAACCGGGCTTCGGGACGACCTTCAAGATCTACATCCCGGGCGTTGTGGAGTCGGTCCCGCAGAAGCCCCCCGCACCCTTGCCAAAAGACCTGCGGGGCATGGAAACCGTGCTGCTGGTGGAAGAGCGCTTTTGCCTGCCACGCCTCAGGTCAACGGTATTGCCGGCCGGCGGCCTCGTCGCAGGAAGCTGAAACCGTTTGATTGCGGCCCCGTTTTTTTGCCTGGTACAGTGCGTTATCGGCCCTCGAGATCAATGTATCGCGGGACTCGTCGATATCCGGCCGCGAACAGGCGATGCCGATGCTGATCGTTGCCGATATTTCGGAGCCGTTACAAGACATTCGCATGGCCGACATACGCCGACGCAGTTCCTCCGCCAACTCGAAGGCAGCTTGCGCAGGAGTGTCGGTTAACAGCGCGATAAACTCTTCACCGCCAAATCGTGCGACGATATCGGTGTCTCTTCTGAATACGGATCTGAAAACCTCGGCCGTGAGTTTGAGAAATTCATCCCCCGCCAGGTGGCCGTACTGGTCGTTGATCTTTTTGAAATGGTCGATATCGCCGATGATCACAACGGGCACCGTTCTTACCCGCGAGCATTTTTTACATTCCCGATCGATGTTCTCATCGAAATACCGGCGGTTGTAAAGACCGGTGAGACTGTCGATTCTGGCCAAAAGACCGAGTTCTTCGGTTTTTTTGACCAAAAGGAGTTCATTCTTGAGTGCCTGCCGGTACTCCCGGTTCCCCTGACCCGCGATAAACACCAGGTAGACCGAATAGATCAACACCAGGACGGCTAGAGGCTCATGGGTTCTGTAAAGCAACATGAGCGCAGCGGCAGGTATCAGCACGGCCAGCTCGAAAAATACGGCAAGTGCAAAGCTGGGCGCAAATCCCACGGTACCGCCGGCGCAAATGCCCGCCGTGCAGACGATCATCAGCATTTTGGAGGTATATTCGCCGGGGAGCACCATGAACCAGGCGAAAAAACTTCCCCAAATCAATCCCGTAGCACCGGCGGAGATATAGAAGATGGCGTTGTCCAGCGATTGGCTGTGCCTTTTCACCCGTTCTGAAAGAACAAGGCGGTAGAACAATCGGAAAAGACAGATCCCGGCTATCAAAGTGCCGAACAGTACACAAAAACTACTATGGCGTTTATAAAAATCGTTGGCGCCGACAATTACCAGAAAAAGAGGGGTATAAAACAGAAGCCCGAAAAATGCCCTGGTCTTGATGTCTTGAACAACCCGGCGATCGATATCGGGAGTCTCAATCGTCATGACGCCTCTGTTTAAATGTTTGATAAGAAACCACTATTTTGGCCACCACGCCTAGCAGCCCTCCGAAATGGTGTCAAGTTTTTTTTGGGCGGAATCGGATTCTAAGGTTCAGGAGAGAAACGTCGCGCCCGAAGGGCATCAGATGAGACTCATAGCGGCGTGAGGCACAGGGGGCGCTAGCCCCCTGGTCTTCACCTGAGAAACCGCAAGATTACCAGAAGCACGATAGCGCCCACAATCGACAGGAAAAAGCCGGCTGGATGAAATTTGGCCCCCGGTTCCGGCTTTTTGATAACATGCCCTATTACGCCGCCAACGAATCCTCCGACAATCCCAACGACGGTCGTGGCGATTATACCCATGTGATCCGCTCCGGGCACCAGCGCTCGTGCAATCAGACCAATGATGAAACCCACGATAATCGACCAGATAAGGTGGAACATGTGCATCTCCACATTCGAATGGACGTTTTTCCATGTTCGAACTTACTTTTTCTTTTGTTTCTGCTGTCCTACGCGGACTTTTTGTACCTGTTCGTGAAATTCGACCTTGACGTGTGTTGCAGTCGGACACGTCCCAAGCCGCCATTTTGTTGGAGGAGACACCCAAACGGAACAAAAATCGCCATCAATTTTCGCACATCCCCTGCACTGCTTGACTATCGGTTTTCTTTCCATATCAGCCTGCAACATAAGAATTCTCTCCCCTCGTCATAGAAAGACTCTGTTCCATCTGCCCGAATCGCGGCAACCTTTCCTCCACAGATTCTCCCTAAATTGGCAACTGCAACGCGCTGCGGTCAACGGGTAGAAACCTCCAATTTCAGGCTTCGTAGAGGGGGGTCTGTATCGAACAAATACGGCTTCCAAACAGAAAATGTGGGGGAAATTCCCCATTCGGGCCCGCTGTACGCCGCACGCTGTAAAACTCTCCCTCTACCGGGAGCTCTGCTCTCAACTCCAGCGAGATCCAGGTCCGGGGAGCATCGACACCAACGTCAGCCCAAAAACCGAAGAACTGTTTATATTCAGGATAGGACGTCCCTCGTGGGAACCCGTCCACACCAACGAGGATCAGCTATGCTGCCCGTTAATTTCAACCGTCAAAAGCTCGAAAGTCTTCCATTGCCGGATGAGCACGCAATGCGAAGAGTGAACGAAATTTTGAATGCTCTCATAGAGCAGCGAGTCCAACCCTACTTCAAGAAACGTAAGGGAACGGACGCCTTGGCGTTGACCCGGGCAAGGCAGGGTCTTCGCATACATCGGCTCGAAGATGAATTTGACACAATCGCCCTCGTCAGCTTCGTCAGTAAAGACGAGCAGGGCTGGAGGATTGACATTCACGAAAGGATCTTCGACTATCTTGCTTTCGTGGCCAATATGCAATCGCAATTTGTTCTCGGAAGCGGGAATGTGGAAGAAAGAAAAATGTATGCCTTCTCTGAGTTCCTGCTCCGGCACAGTTTCGAGCATATCCTCTACCCCGACCACAAGGAACTGGAGGTGGTCGGCTCCGACATCGAATTCGCCATGCACCGAAAGAAGTCGGATCCCACGACATACCGCGCGCTCAGGGCAGCTTTCGAAGATGATATGAACGGTATTTACGGGAAAGATTACCTCGAACTCTTTGATCTTGCCGAGCGCAAGCAATCCCAGGAGCCAACGATAAAACGTATGGTCAATGGCTGGTCGATGGCTTTGGGAAGACTGCCGGAGCACCTGCTCGATAGAATCTTCCCATTGCTCGACGAGGCGGTCATAATACGGGTCCTGAGTGAGTCCTTCAAAGAGAGTCAGTGCCCGGATCTGACTCTCATCGAAAGGGCCGCATCGTTTGAGAAGTTTCTGAAGTTTCTGCGCACCATGGCCGGCCGGGACCCTTCGGTGGCCTTTCGCGCTTTTAGGGCGGTCAGGGAAAGGTGGGGAGTCGTTGTACTCTTCAGAGAGCTTGGAACCTCAGAGGCCGAAATGAGCGAGGGTGAGGATGAGGCGCTTTTCGAACACTTCCTCGAAATAACCGAGCGGCGAGTGGCAAAACATCGACGGGATTTACCGCCTCCGGATTCGGCCCACTCCGCAAAGGTGGTAAAACCCGCAAAACCCAAAACTCTCAAAGAACGAATCGAAGAGGCTCAGTCGAACCCTCTCTTTTCCCCGCAGGCACTGGAGCTTATCGAAAAAAACCGCCTCAACGCCTCCGGCGGATCGAGTGCGGCCAAGTACACGGAGCTAATCGAAACGCTTCTTGCAATCCCGTGGGGAAACATCGCGAAGATCTCGAAATCTCCCGAAGATGTCGAGGAAGGATTGAACCGCAGCCACTACGGACTGGCAAAACCCAAGGAGATACTGAGCGACTTTTTCAGCAACCTTATCTGGAGGTACCAACATTTCAGAGAGGAGGATTGGAAATCCTGGCATCAAACCGGCAGCGCCATTCTCATGGTGGGGCCACCCGGTGTAGGAAAAACCTCCCTTGCCATCTCCGTTGCCGAAAGCCTGGGCATTCCCTATCACAAGATTTCCCTTGGCGGAATGAAGGACGAAGCCGATATCAAAGGGTATGGTTTTACCTATGAAGGCTCAAAGCCCGGCCCCATCGTGCAGGGGCTCATCAAGATGGGGGTTCTGAACGGAATGTTCATCCTCGATGAGGCCGATAAGACCGAAAGGTTCGCAATATCGACGCTTCTCGAGATCCTCGATCCCGGGCAAAATCATCTGTACCACGACAAATACACCCAGTCGACCGTGGATATAGACCTTTCCAACGCCCACTTCGTTCTGACTGCAAATACTCTGGAAACGGTTCCACCCCCTGTTCTCGACCGCTGCGAGATTGTCGCCCTCGACCGTTATACCGTGGAGGAAAAGATGAATATCGCGCGCGATCATCTCGTTAATCGCATCAGACAAAAGTATATGATGGGAGAAGAAGAGATTTTCTTCGACCGCAACGAGGAGTCGGAGGTGCTTCGCTACCTCGTGAGACGGCATACCCGGGAAGCCGGCGTGCGGGACCTCGAGCGGGTCATTCGCACCCTTTTTCTTCGCATCCACCGAAAAGAGATTCTTTCCAGAAAATCCCGCTCCGTTTCTATTACCCGCGCGAAGGTTGAAAAATACCTCGGCGCGCCCAGCCAGGCCAGGCAGATAAACCAGGAAGATCGAGTCGGCGAGGCCATGGGGATCGGGGTGAACGCCGAACTCGGAGTGGGCTCTCTTATCCCCATTCAGGCCACCCCACTGCCGGGGGGCGAGGCCTCTGAAGGGTTCAAGGGGCTTGTGAGCCTGGTCTATACGACCGGAAACATCGAAAAGATTATGGATGAGAGCAGGAAGGTAGCCCTTACCGCCATCTTGCACCGTGCCGCCGATCTCGGGATAGACCGCAAAGGGCTCGACACTTCGGTTCATCTTCACTTCCTGGGCGCCTCCGCGAAAAAGGACGGCCCCTCTGCCGGAGGAGCCATAGCACTCGCTCTGGCCTCCCATTTCACGGGGAAGAAGGTTCGACGCGATATCGCCATGACTGGCGAGATCGACACGCAGGGAAGGATAGCAGGCATCGGCGGGCTCAGCGTGAAGATCGAGACGGCGTACGCCGCGGGGGTAAAAACCCTCATCATCCCCAAAGAAAATCTCAAGGGCGATGAGGGCATCGAAATGCTTCCGGAGTCGTTCATACGCGAACTTCAAATCCTCACCTACGAGCAGTGGAAAGAAACTCATGAGCCCTTCGATAAGGATCGTTGGCTGCTGCAGGTAGTTGCCGTAGACAACATCGTTCAGGCCGTCGAGGTGGCTTTTGTCATTTCGAAGACTTGATCCGTGAGCCTCTTGCAAAACTACCTAAGGAATTCGCAATCACAACGCCGGCCCCGAATATCGGATCCGGCGTTGTGAGTTTACAGACCTGTTGACAAAGCAGCGCTACTACTGGTGTTTGTCCTTCTCCTTAGGCGCGGGCTTATGCGGAGCAGGACGGGCCGCAGGCGGATGCGGCGCCGGTCGCACTGCAGGCCTTTGGGGAGCGGGGCGTGCCGCAGGTGGATGATACGCAGGCCTTTGCGGCGCGGGACGCGCTGCCGGCGGATGATATGCCGGTCTTTGGGGCGCGGGTCGCGCTGCGGGCCTCTGCGGTGCCGGTCGTGCTGCCGGCGGATGATACGCAGGCCTTTGGGGCGCGGGGCGCGCTGCAGGCCTTTGCGGCGCGGGGCGCCCTTCCGGCGGACGAACGGCCGGTCTTTGCGGCGCGGGACGCGCTGCCGGCGGATGCACTCCAGGTTTCGGCGGCGCGGGACGTGCGGCCGGCCGATTCATCCCTTCCGGCATCGCGGGACGCTGAACCGGCGGACGCACTCCCGGCTTTGTCGGAGTGGGACGAGTCGCCGGTGGATGCACTCCGGGCGGCAACGCAGGATGAGTCGCAGGTGGATGCACTCCCGGCTTCAGCGGCGCAGGACGAGTCGCGGGCGGATGCACTCCGGGCGGCAACGCAGGGCGAGTCGCAGGCGGATGCACTCCGGGCTTTGGCGGCGCAGGACGGCCCGCCGAGGGCGCCGCCGGATGCACAAGCGGCTTGGCGGCTTCCGGCCGGGCGGCAGGAGAGCTTTTTGCCGGCCTGGTCTGTTGTTTGATCGACAACGTCTTGAACTTCACGCGGTTTTGAGGCGCGTTAGCCTGCGCTGGGGAAACCAGTTTACTCGTCAGCTTTGTTGGAGGATGCACCGCCCCTTTGGGCAACGGCTTTGCCGGTTTGGCTGCAGCAACAGCGTGCTTGAGAGCCGGGGCCGACAGTTTCTGCGCTGCAGTGCGGGCAATCTGGTTGTTGTGTATGATTTTTTTGTCCACGGCGTGGTACGGAATCGCCGTGGGGGCCTTGTTGACGAAATTGAACCGTGCGGGTGTGCGGTCGTAATTTTTCAGGATGGTGTTGTTCACCACCGGGGCCGCACGATAATTGTTTATGATCACGGTCTTATTGATGTTCGTGACCCTGACGCTGCTATAGTTGTTTACGGAATAAAAATCGTTGTGGGGCACAACCACGGCCGAGGCGGCATACGCCAGGCTGGCTATGGCGATCGGGGCTGCCGCACTTGCGATGACGGCCGCAGGCCCCCAGTAATGGTGAGCATAATAGGGTTCATTCGGGGCAAGGGGTACCCATCCGATGTTCTCGCCGGTTCCTATCCAGGCGACCCTGCCGGGATACCAGGAAAATGCTATGGACGGACCGGACGGAGGAGCGCCGTACGGAACGGGAGGCGCCCAGTACCAGCCGCCGCCCACATGGACCCAGTTGCCGTAGTGACACGTCACGTAGCCGAACCGTTCGTTGGGCACCCAGACCTGGTCTCCGTAATAGTCGGTCCATCTGCCGTCCGTGAAAGGCTGCCAGTTGTCCGGAACATCGGTCGGCCGCCAGAATTCACGATATTCGCCCTCGTATTGGACCCGCTCCCATCTTCCCGATCGGTGGAGGTCATAGGCATAGGTATCGAGTTGAGGCGGCAGGTACCGGTAAGACTCGGTGTCTCTTACCTCCGCCATCCTTCTGGCCAGCAGGTCGTCGCGCTGGGAGTTCCAGGCGTCCCAGCCCGCGTCCACGGCGTCCTGACCGCTTGAGACCTGGTTTGCATCGGCTATGATGGATTCTCCCCCGGGAGTCAGTTCGTAGGAGGAGTTGTCGCTCTGCTGGATGTAGTCGGCCCTTCCGTTCAAAGCGATGACTTCAACCGAGCTGTCGCCCAGATACACATCGAATATGGAATTGGGCTGCGCGAGCACATACCCGTAAGGAGTCGTGACTTTTAGCATCCCGTTGGAATTTCTGTTATAAAACCGGGCGATCCCGGACTCCAGATCCATTTCCGAGGCATCATCTTTGAGAGCGATCAACTGAATTTGAGTGCCGGCGTCGATTCTTACCAGGAGGCCGTTAGGAAATGTGAATTCGGCCTTGGAGGAATCTCCCGAATAGAGCGCGTCGCTCAACCCGAACGGCGAGTTCTCTCGGACAAGAACCCAGTTCTTGGTCTCGGGGACATAGCGGAGCAACTGTCCCTCGACATAGGAGATACGCCCGACTAGAACCGGCCCCTCCTGGGCCGAGGCGCGGGACGCCGGAATCAGTGTACTCAAAAAGGCTGCAAGGACGACGAGACCAGGCGCCCACCATTTCTTCCAATTTTTCATGGACTTTCTCCTCCTGTCGGGGTCTAGTTAAAAGAAACGATCAATTTTTTTATAATGGTAATGATAGTCCTGCTACTTTACCATCGCCAAAATTATCAATACGAACTGACTCAAATGTGAATTCAGGCTTTTGGGCCGCAAAGGAGGATGAAAATGGACGAAAATGAAATTTTGGAGGCCCTGGCAGAAGATTTCTTCCAGGGCTGGGACGTTTCGCCTACAGGCGGAGGATTTCTGATTACAACCGACTGGGTGCTCCCAAACAACGAACGCATCGAGGTTCACGTTCGAAGAGTGGGCGAAAGAGACGATCTTTTCCTGGTTACCGATGGGGGGGAACTCGTAAATTATCTTTTTTCCGAGGGCGTCGATGTGACGCGGGACCGCGACTGCGGAGCCATTCTGGAGGGGATCGCCCAAAACCGCTCGCTCAAGATCACCGAACACCAGATGGTCAAGGGCGCAAACGCGGAAGAAATCGCCGGCGCCGTACGCGTGGTGCTGGAAGCCGTAAAGGAGGCTTCCTATTCCCTGTGGCACAGGATGAGGGCAAAGCCCGAAGAGCCGGTTCACTAGCGCTATGGACGGGGCGGAGCTTCCCTTGCGGCGGCAGGTCCGCCCTCTTCATTCCCACGGATCGACCGCAGTCCTTCATGTTACCCCGAAGCACCCGAATCAATGGAAGGTCGGCGGCGCGCGCGTTTTCTTCCCGCTTCCCGCTTCCTGCTCCTCCCTCTATTCCTGCTCCGGCTCGTTTTTGAAAAATACTATGCCGAGCGGCGGCAGGGTGAGAGAAACGGAGAATTCGCGGCCATGGCTTTGGATCGGTACGGCCTCGACGCCTCCGAAGTTGCCGTAGCCCGACCCGCCGTATATCTTCGCGTCGCTATTGAGCAGCTCCCGCCAGTGCCCTCCCGCCGGAACGCCGAACCGGTAGCCCACTCGCGGAACCGGGGTGAAGTTTGCCGCCGCCATTATGAGGCCTTCTCCGGTCTCGGGCTTCCTCAAAAAAGCGATCACGCTCGCATCCGCGTCGCGAAAATCGATCCACTCGAATCCCTCGGGGCTGAAATCGAGTTGATGGAGAGCCCGTTCGCCGCAATACATCCGGTTCAAGTCCCGAACCCAGTTTTGAATTCCCCGATGGGTGGGATGATCGAGCAACTCCCAGTTTATACTGCGCTCGTGATACCACTCGTCCCACTGACCGATCTCGCCTCCCATGAAGAGCAGCTTCTTACCCGGCTGGCCGAACATGTAGCCAAACAGCAGCCTCAGGTTCGCAAACTTTTGCCAGTCGTCTCCGGGCATCTTTCGCAAAAGAGACCCCTTGCCGTAAACGACTTCATCATGGGACAGGGGCAAAACGAAATTTTCAAAAAACGCGTACCAGAGATTGAAGGTCAGAAGATTCTGATGAAATTTCCGGAAAATCGGGTCTTGCGAAAAGTATTCGAGCGTATCGTGCATCCAGCCCATGTTCCACTTCATGCCGAACCCCAGCCCTCCCAGGTACGCAGGTCTTGAAACCATCGCCCACGAGGTCGATTCCTCCGCGATGGTCTGCACATCCGGGTATTCCGTATAAACCGCCTCATTGAAGCGCTTTATGAAATAGATCGCATCGAGGTTCTCTCTCCCGCCATGGACGTTCGGCACCCACTCGCCTTCGTTTCTCGCATAGTCCAGGTAGAGCATCGAGGCCACGGCGTCCACCCGCAGTGCGTCCGCGTGATATTTGTCCAGCCAGAAAAGACCGCTGCTGATGAGAAACGCTCTCACTTCATAGCGGCCGTGGTTGAAGATGTAGCTGTTCCATTCCGGGTGGTAGCCCTTCTTCGGGTCCTGGTGTTCGAAAAGATATGTGCCGTCAAAAAAGGTGAGAGCAAATTCATCGCTCGGAAAATGCGATGGAACCCAGTCCAAAATGACGCCTATCCCGTTTTGGTGCAGCACGTCGATCAGGTACATTAAATCCTGCGGTGTTCCGTAGCGCGAACTCGGAGCGAAGTAGCCCGTCGTCTGATACCCCCACGATCCGTAAAACGGGTGCTCCATGACGGGGAGAAACTCGACGTGGGTAAAGCCCATCTCCTTTACGTACCGAGGAAGATGATCGGCCATCTCCCGGTAGCTCATCCAGCGGTTTTCCTCTTCCACCACGCGCATCCAGGAACCCAGGTGGAGTTCGTAGACCGAGTGCGGGGCTCTAAGTCCATTCGCTTTCGCCCGACCGGCCATCCATTGGCCGTCGTTCCATTCGTAAGCCGTATCCCAGACTATCGAACCGGTCCTGGGCGGAGTTTCCCAGTGGTTGGCAAATGGGTCGCCCTTGTCCACCCGGTAGCCGTTTTCCCGCGAGACGATGTGATATTTGTAGATCTCTCCCTGGCCAAGCCCCGGGATGAAACCTTCCCAGATCCCCGAGCCGTCCCATCGCGGCGCAAGCGGATGGGCGCCGCGGTCCCAGAAATTGAAATCGCCTGTTACCGAAACCTTCTCGGCGTTGGGGGCCCAGACAGCAAAATACACGCCGGCTTTCCCGTCCACGCTTGCTAGGTGCGACCCCAATTTTTCATACAGCCTGAAGTGACTTCCCTCTTTAAAAAGATAGGTGTCATGTTCGGTTAAGAGGCTGAACCCATAACTCACTGCGGGGTTTTCCATCGCTTTTCCTTTTCCGGTCGAGGTCCTGGAAGTCATCAGGTATAAATAGCAACGTTTTCAATCTTAAGCCTTTACTCCAGGAATGCAATCGACAAATAGAACCGGGAGAGTCTCCCTTCTGGTAATGAACATATCGCCTGATTACCTTGTGAGGGGGTAAATGTGTGTATACAAAGCAAGGGGGAGGGGAAATGCGAAAAACAGCAGCCATCCACGACATTGTTCTATCCGGGCAGGGGCTTACAATAAATGAGGTCGCTGCAGTCGCCAAGCACGAAGCACCTGTGGCTATTACCGGCGACCCGCAGGTTCTCGAACTGGTGCGGGAGTCTTCAGCCTTCGTGCAGCGGGCGGTAAAAACAGGGGAGAAAATCTACGGAATTAACACCGGCTTCGGAGCCATGGCGAACATAACGATCCCGGAAGCCGAACTTGTGGCGTTGCAGAATAATTTGATCCGGTTCTTAAAGGCCGGGGCCGGGGACTATCTTCCCAAAGAAGAAGTGCGCGCCGCGATGCTCCTGCGCGCCAACTCACACCTGCGCGGCTATTCGGGCATAAGGCCCGAGTTGATCGAAAGAATCGTCGCATTTCTAAACAACGGAGTGACTCCGCTTGTACGCGAACTCGGCTCGATCGGAGCAAGCGGAGACCTGGTGCCGCTCGCCACGATCGCCGGCGCCCTCATCGGAGCCGACCCTTCCTTCGTGGTGGACTTTCAGGGGCAAAAAACCGATTGCCTCACCGCCCTCGCAAAACTGAGCCTCGCGCCGCTCACTCTCCAGCCCAAGGAGGGGCTAGCCATGGTGAACGGCACATCGGTCATGACCGGCACGGCCGCCGTCTGCCTCCATGAGATCCGCACACTCCTGGCCCTCGGCCTCGGCTTTCACGCCCTCGCCTTCCAGGCCCTCAAAGCCACCAACCAGGGATTTCACCCCCTCATTCACACGTTGAAGCCCCACCCCGGCCAGATCCTTTGTGCCGATCTCATGCTCCGCCTCCTCGCGGGCTCGAAAATGTCCAGAAACGAACTCGACGGCCGGCACACCCCCAGAGGAACACAACCCCTCCAGGACCGCTACTCCCTGCGCTGTCTCCCCCAATACCTCGGGCCGGTCCTCGACGGATTCCACGCCGCCGTTTCCGCCGCCGAAATCGAAATGAATTCGGTAAACGATAACCCGATCATCGACGCCGAAAACCGCGTGAGCTACCACAACGGAAATTTTCTCGGCCAATACGTTGCGGTCTGGATGGATCACATGCGCTATTACCTGGGCCTTCTGGCCAAACACATCGATACCCAGATAGCCCTGCTCGTCTCCCCCGAGTTCAACGGCGGTCTTCCTCCCTCCCTCGTGGGAAACAGCGACCGAACGGTCAATATGGGGCTAAAAGGTCTCCAGATTTGCGGCAACTCCATCATGCCCCTTCTTTCCTTCTACGGAAATTCCATCGCCGACCTCTATCCCACCCATGCCGAGCAGTTCAACCAGAACATCAACAGCCAGGGATTCAATTCCGCCGTTCTGACCAGAAAATCCGTTCGTCTCCTGAACTCCTACCTCGCCGTAGCGCTCCTTTTCGGCGTGCAGGCCGTCGAACTGCGCGCCTTTGCCGATACGGGCTCCTATGACCCAAGAAACGCCCTCTCGCCCCTTTCCGTTCCGCTCTACGAAGCCGTCCGCGCCGAACTCGCCCCGCCGGACCCTGCGAGACCCCTCATCCGTAACGACGACGAGCAGCCACTCGATCTCTACATCCAGACCATCGCAACAAATATCGCCTCCGAAGGCTCCATCCCCCGGGCGATAACGGAGGCGGTCTCCATTTGAGAGGACGGCAACAAAAAAGAGCGGGGGCTATCGCCCCCCGCACCCCTACGCCGCTGCGCGGCTCTTTTGGCGCTTGCGGCGCCGGCCACGCTACAATGCGTGGCCAACGCCGCAAGCGCACAGCGTTCGGCCGAAACCAAGGATACTTCGTGCCCCGTGGATCCCCCGGGGAACACAATATTGGTCCTATTCGTCCTATTCGTCCTATCGGTCCTATCGCTTCAGCCGCTAACAAGGCCGCCAGCCAAAGAGCCCTTCACGCTTGATAACATCGGCCACGGCCTGCGGGACCATCGCTTCCCAGGAAGCATCGCAGGCACCGATCTTCTCCAGTACGTCACCGGAGCGGATGCGCAGAAGGTCTGTGTGCGCATGCGTTAGACCCTGGATAAAACGATTTTCGATCAGATGCGCGTAAATATGCCGCAACCGCGGCTCAACACGATAATTTTCCACCGTGACGATCCGGCCGGTCGCGAAATCAAGGCTCGGGTATACATAAAGCCGGGCGGGATTTTTGAACAACTGCCCCAGGCCGCCTAACAGGCCGCCCTCCTCTTTGTTATAATAACTTTCGTCGAACACCTCGGGAAGTCTCGGGGCGCCGATGGCCACTCCGATAGGCCTGTCCGTATACCGTCCCAGATAGGCGGCCAGACGGTGCAGCCGCAAAAAATTGGAGATGAAAACGTCCCGTCCCAGGGCGCGAAGCATATCTGCCCGCTGCAGAAAATCCTGGTGATCGATCGCATCTCCCACCGTCAGATGCCGTAGGGTCATTTCCATGAGAACCACCGGCTGCTCGTTCTTCAACTCCGGCTCTTTTAAAAATTGCTCCAGGGCGCACTCCAGAACGTCTATCGTGGTTTTGGTCACCGGGCGGAAACTGCCGCGCTGAACCAGAACCGGCTTCCTGTGAAGAGCGTCATTCCATTGAACGGTCTCGCCATCCGCGGTAAACATCGCCGCCTCGGTAAGATCCTGCTCGACAAGCTGCAGCGCCATGAGCCTGTTGTCCACATCGGCGAACAACGATCCCGCGAATCGGATCATGTCCACCTCCACACGCTGCCAGGTGAGATTGTCAAGCAGAGAGTGAATGAGCTGCTCCGGCTCCCGATGCAGGTAAAATGCGCCGTAAATGAGGTTCACGCCAATCACACCGAGCGCTTCCTGCTGGCGGTCGATTTCTTTATCGAACATGCGGACGTGGATGATGATTTCGGAGGGCTCCTGCCGCGGCGCAGCCTGGAACCGAATGCCCATCCAACCGCGCCCCTCGTCCTTATGCGAGTAGCTGCAAGTCGCGACCGTGTCCGCAAAGGCAAAAAATCCGCGTTCCTCGCCCCGGGTCTTTTCGAGCCGTTCCCGCAGCAGATCGAACTCGTACGCGAGCATCGTTTCGAGGCGCTGGCGGCTGACGTAGCGTTGTGCAGAACCGTAAATGGCATCGCTCACCGCCATATCGTAAGCGGAAATGGTCTTGGCTACCGAGCCGGCAGCGCCCCCGACATGGAAGAACCACCGGGCCACTTCCTGGCCCGCGCCGATCTCGGCGAACGTGCCGTATTTCGTTCCATCGAGGTTTATTCGAAGCGCCTTGCGGGCTGTACTGTGAATGTCGTTGTCCATAGGGGTAAGTGCGCAGCCAATGTGGTTGTTTATCGCCGGAGAATCCGAACCGGTTAACTCTACGATTTCTCAGCGCCTTGAGTAATACAGTTTCCGGCCGCCGTCAACCCGAAGCCCGTCGCTCAGCCGATTTACGGATCGGGGGCATTGTATCCGATCGGGCGATCGTGCCTGAACTTTTGCCACACACACCGGCCAATGATCGATTAATGAGGTGTTTATCGAACATAGAGCCGCCATTTCGCCTCTAAGAGGGCATAATACCCGCAACTAAGGCAAAAGCGCAGGGGCTATCGCCCCCCGCACCCCCACGCCGCTGTGCTGCTCTTTTGGCGCTTGCGGCGCCGGCCACGCAACAATGCATGGCCGACGCCGCAAGCGCTCAACGATCGGCCCCACGCGGGGTCGCACTCCGGAGCTGCTGTAAGAGGCGGTTCATCCCCACGCCTGTGGGGAACACCCGGCTCCGACACACTCGAGGTCCGGGCCGGTGTCTACGTTGGCGATTACTCCAGGCGGATCCGGGAGATGATTTGGGAGCCTCGAAGAGCAGCTCCACCTCCTGCGGCTCCTCGCCCTTTGCGCTCATAATGCCCCAGCCGTCTCCGATGTGCTCCTCGAGTGAAAAATCGGCCGGGATCTCGAAACGTTCGGGAAGGGGCTCGGCCCTGCGGATTCGGTCGACCTTGAACGTTAGCGGTTTTCCCCGCTTCTCGCAGTGCGCGACGAGATGCCAGGACCGGACGTAGGACAAAAGATGATAGGGATGGACGACACGGAGGCTTTCCTGCCCCCCCCGCGAACTGGTGCTGTAGCGGATGCGGATCTTCCTGCCCTCGAGGACGGCACGCTGGAGAAACGCAAGCATTTGCGGGCGGTGTTTTCCGGAAACGGGCTTTCCCCTGGCGCCGGCTTTGCCAAGCAAACTCACCCGGCTTGCAAACTCCGGGGGAAACAGCCCGAGGAGTCGCTCGACCGCCGCGTCCAGGTCGGGGGTCCCGATCCCCGTATTGGCGCGGCCCGCCTCCACGGCGAGCAGCACGGATACGGCTTCCGCAAAGCTGAACCCCACCGCCGGAAGTTTCGGGACTTCCTCGAAGCGGTACCCTTCAGCCGATCTGCCCAAAGCAAGCTTCAGTCCGTTTCTTATGACGTCCAGGTCTTTTTGGATCATCCGTTCGCTGATCTCGAAGCGCGCCGCAAGGTCCCGCCTTCGGTAGCGATCGGGTCTGGCGTTTATGATGCGAATGAGCTCGAGAATGCGCGAAATGCGTTTGGTCTCTTCATAGTTACGACCGAGCCCCGGAAGCACGCCGGACCTTTCCATGGCCCGCCCTCCTCTTCCTGCGGTTCAATGCAATCACGGCCATACTACACGTGTGGTGAGAACAAAGCGGTTCCCATAAAATGTCATGAGTGTAAAAAATCAATACACCCTTTTAGCGCCTTCATACAACTGACAATAGGCGAATTGCCGATCAGCAGTGAAATTCCTTCGACAAGGAATCAATCGGACTGCCTAGAAAAGCTTGTTCCACGCGAAGCCGCGAAGGCGCGAAGAAGCCGTCTATGATACAAAGGGATTTTTTACGACGAGTTCGTCAAGGCGAAACCCGTCCTGAAGATCTTCGGAGAGGACCTGGAAACAACCCGCAGTCTTTGCCGCCTGCAGGATCAGCGCGTCCCAGAAAGAAAGGGAATATTTCTGATGCATTCGAACTGCTGCCACAACCATGTCAAAATCAGGGGTGACGATCTGGAGACTGGCCATGAAGGACATGAATTCAAGGGCTTCTTCAACCGAGATCGGAGCCCGAATCTTCCTGGTCGCTACCTGAAAGAATTCCTGGACAACCTGGATACTTATCACCCCGGACTCTTCGCGGATATGAGTGCTTACCAGCTCGCGCGCAATATTCCGCTTTTCCTCCTGTTCGGATGAGGAGTCGATGGAATAGATAAAAATGTTGGTGTCCAGAAAGATCTTACCTCTCATGGAGCTCATCGCGACTCCAGGTCTTCTTTCCGATCTGCGCCCTGCTCCGTGTGAAGAAAGCCTCTATACCCTTTAGCGTGGCCTCGCGACGCAGATCGCTTGCAACAAACTCCTCGAGTTTCTCCCTCACAATGGCATTGATGGATGTATTCCTGCGCAGAGCAAGACGGCGCGCTTTATTCAGGAGTTGATCATCGACTTTCAAAGTCAGATTCGCCATTTCGACCTCCCCTGCAATATATCTTAATTTATTTATATTAGATAGCACAGCAACTGTGCTTCGGCAAGAGAACGCCCCACGAGAAAACCCGAAAAAGCAATCGTGCGACCGGATGCCAGGCAACATATCGGCAGCCTGAAGCAGCGGGACTCGCAGGGGGGAGCGTCTTCGCGCCTTCGCGGCTTCGCGTGAACCCTGTTATTGTTTGCTCACCCGAGGCCTCTTTCCGCCAGGTATTCCTGCAGGAGGCCCAGGCAGGTGCGGAAATCCCTGCGGCCGTAGCCCATTCGGAAATAGTTGCCGGGGTAATCGTAGACCGAACCGGGTAAAAGGAGGACGCCTTTTGCCTTGCGCAGGTCGGAGCAGAAATCTTCGACGGGCGCATTTACGCGGTGAAAGGCTATCGGTCCGGCAAGGGGTCGGTTATATTGGAAAAGGGGTGCGTGTTGCGCAAAGAAGCGGTCCGATTCCTCGAGATTCGCCTGTATGATTTCGAGATTTCTCGCGAGGAGGGAGGGGCCGTGCCGGAGGGCAAGGGTTGCAAGGAATTCGCTCGGCGCACTGCCGCATATCGTGAGGTAGTGCTTGAAGCGCGCCATCTTTTCGTAGAGTTCCCGGTTCCGGGTGGCGACCCAGCCGACGCGGAGCCCCGCAAGACCGTAGGCCTTGGACATGACGCCAAGCGATACCGCATTCTCATAGAGGTCTGCAAACCAGGGAAGCCTTTCGCCGGTATAGGCCAGGCCCTTGTACACCTCGTCGCTAAAAACCGCGATGCCCGCCTTTCGGGCTATTTCCACGATTACCTGACGCTCCTCGGCGTTCAGTTCGTAGCCGGTGGGATTGTTGGGGCTATTGACGATGATGAGGCGAGTTTCGGGCCGGATCAGTCCCGCCAGTTCATCCACGTCGGCCTGCCAGCCGCCCTCGCCCTGCCGCAGTTCCCAGCGCGAGAGGCTACATCCGATGGCGCGGGCCACCTCGTAGAGCGACTGGTAGGTGGGGAACTGGCAAATGACGTGGTCCCCGGGCTCAAGAACCACGTTCATGTCCGCAAAGATCGCTTCCTGTGCGCCGACGTGGACGAGTATGTCTTCCGGCCCGAGCGATTCGTAGAGCCCGGCGATTTCCCGGCGCAACGCGAGGCCGCCTTCGACCTCCGTATAGCCCAGCCAACACTCCTGGAACTTTTCGGCCGCGCCCTCCTCCAAAGCCAGCAACTCCCGAACCGTCATGGACTCACAGTCCGACTGGGCCAGCAGATGAGGGGCCGAAAACTCATACTGATTGAAAAAGACCTCAAGCTTGAAGTCGGCTATCTTCATGATAATTTCTCCTGATCCCGGGGGGTGCGGGGGAAACATTCCCCCGCGCTTTTGCTCTTCCCGTTTCCCGCGCCCGGAAATAATTCTTGTTGGCTACGGCTCGAGAGCGTATACCATAACCCGCTCTAGAACAACCCGTACACCGCTCCCAAGGGGATGGAATGAAAAAATACGATTTCGATCAGATAATCAAGAGAAAGAACTCCGTGAAATGGGATGGCATGGATCTCAGATATGCCGCTCATCCCGAAGAGATACTTCCTCTCTGGATCGCCGATATGGATTTTCGCGCAGCCGAGCCGATTATAGAGGCGCTGCAGCAAAGAGTCGATGAAGGAATTTTCGGCTACGAGTATAGACCCGAATCCTACTTTCAGTCCGTCACTTCCTGGTTCGAGAAGCGTCATCACTGGAAGGTACAAGAGGATTGGCTTCTGCACAGCCCCGGCGTCGTAACGTCGCTTAGCGTTATCATCAAAGAATTTACAAATCCCGGGGATAAGATCGTCATCCAGACGCCGGTCTATTTCCCCTTTTTCAAGATTATCCGACAAAACGACCGCACGCTGGTCCCCAATCCTCTGGCAATCAGAGATGGCCGCTATGTCATGGATTTTGAAAATCTGGAGAAAATCATAGACCAGGATGTCAAAATGCTCATTCTCTGCAGTCCGCACAATCCTGTCAGCAGGGTATGGGAGAAGGACGAGCTATTGCGCCTGGGAGAGATATGCTTCAAAAACGGCATCAGGGTTTTATCCGATGAAATTCATGCCGATATCGTTTTCAAAAATCACACGCACATCCCCTTTGCCTCTCTTGGAAAAGAGTTCCTGGAGAATACCATCACGCTGATTTCCCCGACGAAGACGTTCAACCTGGCGGGTCTCCACACCTCCTGCGTCATTGCGCCGAACGGGGAAGACCGGGAAAAATTTTCCCGCGCCATGGATGTGTTGGATCTCAAGAGCGGCAACTGTTTTGGCCAGGCAGCCACGGAAGCGGCCTTCCGGTATGGCGAAGAGTGGTTGGAGCAGCTTCTGGTATATCTCGAAGATAACGCCGGGTATACGCTGGATTTCATCGACCGCAGGATTCCACGAGTAAAGGCATATAAACCGGAAGGCACCTACCTGCTCTGGATGGATTTTCGCCAACTGGGCCTGGACAGGAAAGAATTGCGCGATGTACTGCTAAACAAGGCTAAAGTCGCCCTGCACTACGGCGAGTGGTTCGGGACCGAGGGGGAAGGGTTTGTCCGGTTGAATTTTGCCTGCCCCAAACAGATTTTGATCCGGGCGCTGGAAGGAATCGAGAAAGCCGTCAGCCAGCTATAATTGGCATCCACCCGGCCCCCCCTGGAACGTGTCGGGTGATTCGCGCCCAAGTCCCACTTTGAAAAAGGGGGATTTAGGGGGATTTTGTAAATAAATCGGTTGGATACTCCTTAGAAATCCCCTGTCCCCTTTAGAAAAGGGGAGAAGCTAGTCTCCTCTGGGAAAGGGGAGCCCACAAAAGCGCGGGGGCTAGCGCCTCCTGCCCCCCCACGCCGCTGCGCGGCTCATGTGGCGCTTCGATTCAGTTATGGTGCCTGCTTTCGCACGATAAACCTTCCAGTCCCTGGTGGCCGCCGGAACAGGGGTCGGACCGTCCGGGTTTCGGATCAGTTCCAGTTGCCTTTTTTCCATGGCGTACAGGGCCGCCTGCGCAGACATGCCTTCCGCAAGGTAGCAGCGGGTCACGCCCTCATCGGCCAGTACATCGAAGGCCCCCTCGTCGAGTTTCCCCGTAATGAGCGCCTCGCACCGGTGTTTCAGGACGATCCGCGCGAGCTCCCGGTCGGAGCCGGCCGCACAGCTGTGGGCGATTGCGGTGCATGTCATCTTTTCCACGTCCACAATGAGCAGCCAGGGCGTCTTTGCAAACTCGCAAAAGACTGCGCTCTCCAGGGTGGAATCGACCGTGGGTACCGCAATGTTCATAGATGCTCGGTTGGCATACGTCCGTCAATTTCCCGGCCTGATTTCCGACTCTCGTCAACCTGCCGCCCCGCCCCGAAATTGCCCCTCCGTTTGGGCGAGGCAACCCGGCCGCGGCGACCCGCCGCTCAGCCATCCAGGAAGGTGCGGTCGGGGACGAACATTTTTCCCGGGTTCATGATATTTAGCGGGTCGAGGGCCTTTTTGATTCTGCGCATGGCTTCGAGCCCCTCTTTGCCCACTTCCTGCTCGATGAAGGGCGATTTGGCTATTCCCACCCCGTGTTCGCCGGAAATGGTGCCCTGGAGTGCAAGCACGATCCCGAAGAGCTCCTCGACGGCTTTGGCGGCCCTTCGCCGCTCGCCTTCATCCTGAGTGTCGAACATGATGTTGGTGTGAATGTTGCCGTCTCCGGCGTGACCGAAGCAGACTATGGTGAGGTCGTGTTTTTTGGCGAGCGTGCGGATGGAGCGGACGAGTTCGGGGATCCGGGTGCGGGGGACCGTTACGTCCTCATTGAGTTTGCCGGGCCGGATGCGTCCGAGGGCGGGGGAAATGGAGCGGCGCGCCTGCCACAGGCGGGATCTTTCCTCCTCGGAGCGCGCCGCCTCGGTCCGGGTGGCGCCGGCCGCGCGGCAGACTTCCTCGACCCGGGCCGCCTCGCCCTCCAGCACGATCTCAGGGCCGTCCACTTCGAGCAGCACCATCGCTTCGGCTTCCACCGGGAGCCCGATGTGCAGGTGGTTTTCCACCGCGCAAAGCGTTGCCTGGTCCATCAGTTCGATGGTCGAGGGGATGATGCGCGCCTTGAGTATCGCGCAGATCGCCTCTACCGAACTTTCGAGAGTGGGAAACGCTGCGGTCAGGGTGCGCACCGACTGGGGAGCGGGAATGAGCCGCACCAGGATGGAGGTAAAAATCCCGAGCGTTCCTTCCGAACCGACCATGAGGCGCGTCATGTCATAGCCGACGACCCCTTTCATGGTCCGCGTTCCGGTTCGTATGATCTCCCCGGTCGGCAGCACCATTTCGAGCCCCAGCAGGTAGTCGCGCGTGACCCCGTATTTGACGGCCCGAGGCCCCCCCGAACACATCGCCACGTTCCCTCCAAGGGTCGAAAACGCAAGGCTCGCCGGATCGGGCGGATAAAAGAGACCGTATTGTGCGACCGCCTTCTGAAACTCTCCGGTGATCACCCCCGGCTCGACGGTTGCCGTCATGTTGTCGCCGTCGATTTCCACGATCCGGTTCAACCGGTTGGTAACAATTGTGAGGCCGCCGCGCGGAAGACACGCGCCCACCATTCCCGACGCCGCTCCCCTCGGGTAGACCGCAAAGCGATGTGTGTTGGCCAGTTTGACCAGAGCCGAAATCTGGGCAGCATCGGCCGGAAAGGCCACTCCCTCGGGTACCGAACGCATCCTGCTCGCATCGAAACTGTAGCAGTGCAGCTCCTCGGGGGATTTGAGAAAATTTTCCCTCCCCACGATCGCCTCGATGAGTGAAAACGGCAGAGACATTTCCTTTTTCCTTTTTACTTTTACCTTTTGATAACGGATTTGTAATTTGATAGCCTCGCAGTTGCTAATCCGTTATAGAAGAGTCCATTTCGGGAGCGGATCAAACGATCCACTACACCATACTACTACTTTCACCGGGGAATCGAAATACTATGAACTGCCAAATCGGGTCGAAAAAAAACGAGGAGTTCAGCCTGGGATGCGACGTGTTGCTGCAGTCGCCCCCGCACTGGTTTCGCTCGGCACGCCTGGGGCTTTTGGCCAACCAGGCCTCTGTCAATAAAACGCTGGAAAGCGTCAAGAAATTGATACTGGGGGCGGGGGGAAACCTCCGATGCATTTTCTCCCCGCAGCACGGGTTTTATTCAGAAAAACAGGCCAACATGATCGAGTCGCCCGATTTCCGCGACCCGGAAACGGGTCTGCCGGTTGTGAGCCTCTATTCGGAGAGCCGCAAACCCGCCCCCGAGGCGCTCGAGGCCATAGACGTACTGTTGATCGACCTCCAGGACGTAGGCACGCGCGTCTATACCTACACCACCACCATAGGCCTGTGCATCGAAGCGTGCGGACCGGCGGGCAAACGGGTGGTCATCCTGGATAGACCCAATCCGATAAATGGTATGGAAATTGAAAGCAATGTGGTCGAACCGGCGTTTCGAAGCTTTGTGGGAAGATACCCGGTTCCGATGAGACACGGGCTTACTGCCGGAGAATTCGGGCGCGTCGCCCGCCAAGCGGCCCAAGTCGACTGCGATCTGGAGGTGGTTCGGATGCGAGGGTGGAAAAGATCCTTTGGTTTCGACCAGCTTGGCCTGCACTGGGTGTACCCCTCGCCCAACATGCCGACAGTGGAAACCGCTCTTCTCTACCCGGGCATGGTGCTTCTCGAAGGCACCAATGTGAGCGAAGGAAGAGGCACCACAATGCCCTTCCAACTCTTCGGAGCGCCCTTTCTCAATAGAGAAAGGCTTCTTTCGGAATTAAAGCCCCATGTGCAGGGGGCAGCGTTTCGGCCCGTCACCTTCGAGCCGGCTTTCGACAAATTCCAGGGGCGTCCGTGCACCGGATTTCAAATCCACATCACGGACAAAGCCAGGTTTAAACCCTACAGGTTGGGGATAGCTCTTCTGCGAGCCCTTTGCCTGACGCATCCGGACAGCTTTTCCTGGCTCGATCCCCCGTATGAATACGAAACGGAAAAGCTGCCCATAGATATCCTGATCGGAAGCAGGGCCATACGCCAGAGGCTCGAACAGGGGCACAGCATCGAGGCGATCGAGTCGAGCTGGCAGGATGATCTCGAAAAATACAGGCAAATGCGCCAACCGCTCCTGCTCTACCCCGAATAGGGGAACCCCCGGGGCGGCTATCCGGAAGGAAGCAGCACTTTGCCAAACCGGTTCCAACGGATAAGACTCTTGGAGGGATTCATGCTCAGCACTCCGTCGCGCCTCCAGGACCAGTAGATGACGAAGGCTTCCCCCACCAGGTTCCTGTTGGGCACGAAGCCCCAGAAACGGCTGTCGCTGCTGTTGTCGCGGTTGTCGCCCATAACGAAGTAGTGGTTGGCCGGAACGACGACCGGACCGAAATCGTCCCTCGGACCGGGCACAATACGCGGATCGCTGTAGTGGCCGTAGGGATCTTTGAGAAGTTTGTCGTTTATGTAGATTTTCTTGTCAATAATTTCAACTTTTTCCAGGGGGAGGCCGATTACTCTTTTGATGTAATCCACCGAGCGGTTTCGCGGATATTGAAAGACCACCACGTCGAACCGCTTGGGCGAACTGATGGGGACAATCACATTGTTGGCGAAGGGAACCCGGATGCCATAGATGAATTTGTTTACCAGGATATGGTCGCCGACCTTCAGGGTCGGCTCCATGGAACCCGAAGGGATCTTAAAGGCCTGAACGACGAAGGCGCGAATAAACAGGGCGAGGAGAACGGCAATGACCAATACTTCAGTATACTCGCGCACGACCGATTTCTGCGCCGGTCTCTCCCCCGATAGCTTGGCGGCTCTTTTCAACACGGACTCCTTGGATGCAGTTATGGGCCAAATCTTCATTATGGTCCCATTGCCGGTCCTTTTCAAGGACAAGATGCCACAGCGGGCCGGACAAACGAAAACAACCGGGGAAAACCTTTAATATGAATTCATTATTCTCCAAATCCGAAAATCTCGTAGGCCTCGATGTGGGCTCCCACAGCGTAAAGCTCGTAGAGGTCAACAGCAGCGGGGAGGCCCCCAAACTGGTCAACATGGGGGTGGCCCCCCTGCCCCGCGACTCCTTTGTCGAAGGCCGGCTCGCCAAACCCGAGCTCGTAGCCGAAGCGATCCGCTCGCTAGCCACCCACCTCAAGGTCAAGCGCAAATCGGTCGCCGTTTCCATCTCGGGCTACGATGTAATGATAAAAAAAATCGAGCTGCCCACCATGACGGAGGACGAACTGGCCGAAAGGATGCAATCCGAACTCGGCCAGTATATCCCTTACAACATCGAGGAGGTCGACGTCGATTACCAGGTGATCGATGTTTCCAAAAACCGCCCCAACTTCATGGACGTGCTTTTGGTGGCCGCCAAGAAGGAATCGATCTCCGATTTCAACAACCTGCTGCGGCTCGCCGGCTTCGAGCCCCTGGTGGTCGATGTGGACTTTTTCGCCCTCAGCAACTCCTTTGAGGCCACCTGCGGCTTTGGCGAGGAGAGAGTCGCCCTGCTCGACCTGGGCGCCAACAAGTCGCTGCTAAACATCGCCCACAGGGGTTTGCCCGTCTTTACCAGAAGCATCTCCATCGGGGGAAACCAGCTTACCGACGCCATAAAGGACACCTTCAGCATCGGATTCGAGGAGGCCGAATCGGTAAAGCTGGGCGATTCGCAGGGGAAATATCCCGCAAAGGATCTGGAGGAAATCTTCGTCTCTACGGTAAGCGGTTGGGTCACCCAGTGCCAGCGCGCCCTCGATTTTTATTACCACAATTTTCCCGAGGACAAGGTCGGCTCGATCTATTTGAGCGGAGGCTCCTGCAAGATCCCCGGCCTTGACAAAGTGCTCCACGAACATCTCGATCTTCCCGTGGAGGTCTTCAACCCCGTCTCGCGCATTCATCACGACGCAAAACTGTTCGATCCGGCTTATGTGGAGTATGTGGGGCCGCAAATGGCCATCTCGTTTGGACTGGCTTTAAGAAAGAGCAGAGAGAAATGATTCAGATAAACCTGCTTCCCGTAAGAGTCCAGAAGCGCAAGGAAGGCGCGAGGCAAATCGCCTCCATCTACTTGCTTACCGTTGTTCTGGCGCTGGCCGTCATCGGGTATCTGAGCATCACCTACGATCATGCGATCTCCAGTCGGCAGCAGCAGCTGTCCGCACTCCAGGCGCAGGTGAAAAAATATCAGGTCTTCCAGGTCCAGCTCAAACAACTTACGGATCGCAAGAATCTCATCGACCAAAAACGCCAGATCATCGAACGGCTCCGGGGAGACCGTGATGCGGTGGTCAGAATGCTCGCCCTTTTGTCCATAAAGGTGCCGAACGGCAAAATATGGTTCGACACCCTCAACCAGGCGGGCAACGGCATCACCCTCGAAGGGGTGGCGGAAAGCAATGAGGCAATCGTTGAATTCATGCGCAATCTCCAGTCTTCCCCCTATATAGTGGCCGGAAGCACCAACCTCGTTCTTTCCAAACAGTTTGCCGTAAAGGATATGAAGCTGAGAAAATTTCAGCTCGCCTATCATTTTCACACCTACTCCGAACTCCACAAAACAGCGAAGAAGTAGAGGCCATGAAAAATTTACTTGCCCCATTCCAGGGAAAAATCTCGGAGCTCCAGGAAAAAATCTCGGAACTCGATCTTGCACACAAGGTACTGCTTTTCGCAGGCACACTGCTGTTCCTGGGCGCCGCCTTCTACTTTCTCAAGTTCCAGGGCCAGCTGAACACCGTCTCCCGACTCGACGCCCAGATCTCCTCCCAGCGAAGTCAGCTTGCTTCTCTCAAGATGGCCGTAGCCAAGGTAAACGTGCTCAAAAAGCAGATCGCCCAATCGCAAAAGGAGTTCGTAAAGCTCCTCATGCTCCTTCCGGATAAAAAGGAAATCCCCGGCCTGCTGGAAAGCGTCTCCCGACTGGGCGCCTACGTGGGCCTGGAAAACATACTCTTTCAACCCGAACCCGAGGTGCTACACCAGTTCTACGCAACGATTCCCGTCCGGCTCGATCTAGTGGGCACCTTCGATGATCTGGGGGTCTTTCTGGACAGCGTCTCCAAACTCGACAGAATTCTCAAAGTCAAGGCGTTGAAACTCGTCCGGCAGAGCAAGCAGCAGACTCCGCTGCTCCAGGTCGACTGCGAGATCGTTACGTATCGGTTTTTGAAACACCCAATTCCCCAGAAGGCCCCGAAAAGGAGATAGTACATGCGCCGGGTTCGTCCGTCAGCAATTGCGATTGGTAATTCTTTAACTCGTCAATTTGGAACCGGGATGGTTCGTCAGGGGGAACGCATGCGAAGGCAGGTAAACATTTGGACCGGCTCTTATCCTTTCATTCTGGCTCTGGCGCTTCTCCTCGGCTTCTCGGCGGCCGCACGTGCGCAGACGGCTGCCCCATCGACCCTGGCCACTCCCGCTTCTCTCCTGTCCGGGGGAAGTATCACACCGGACGGGTCCCCGAAATATACCGGTAAAAAGATCAGCCTGGACCTCATGGACGCCGATGTCCGAAATGTCTTGCGACTCATCTCCCAGCTCACCTCCACAAATATCGTCGTCGACCCCGACGTGGCCGGAAAAGTCACCTTGAAGGTCAAAGACGTCCCCTGGGACCAGGTGCTCGACATGGTGCTTTCCATGAACGGGCTGGGCAAGGAACAAAACGGAAACGTCATTCTGATCGCCAAACAGTCAAAGCTCCAACAGGATTACCTGCAGAAGATGGCGGAGATAAAGGCGAGGCAAAGCCTTGCGGAAACGAGCAAGGACGAGGGAGAACTAACCACCGTCTATCTTCCCGTAAATTTCGGCACCCCGGCGGATCTGGCCGCCAAGATAGCCGACGGCAAAAGCCCGCAGGGCAAAGTCTCGGTGGACAAAAGAACCAGCCTCATCATCTACACCGATTACCCGGCGCGAATCGCCTCCGCCAGGAGTTTGCTCGAAAGACTCGACCGCCCGACGCCTCAGGTCCTTATCGAAGCGCGAATCGTAACCCTTAAGAGTGAACTTAACAAACAACTGGGCGTCAACTTCGGCTTTTCCTCGCTGCACGGCAACCCGCAAATCGGGGGCAGCACGGGGCAATACCAGTCGACCGGGCAGAACTTTTTCATCAATCCTCCCATTCCCGGCGAGAACCAGTTCGGTGCCATACTCACTCAGCTCATAGGCAGCACAATGGTCAACGTGGATCTGCAGATCCAGGCGCTCCAGTCGCTCTCCATGGCAAGAGTGGTGGCCGCCCCGCGCGTCCTCACCCTCGACAACGTCAAGGCCGAGGTCACTCAGGGCCAGGAGGTGCCTTACCTGGAGGTAAACGGTGTGAACTCCAACGTGTCCAATACGGCTTTTAAAGACGCGGTGCTCCAACTCGCGGTCACTCCTCACATCACTCCGGACCGCAAGGTGAGAATGCTCATAAACGCCAAGCAGGATACCGTTTCGACAACCACCTACGCGGTGGGGACCAGCAGCGCACCGGGGATCGATACGAGAAAGATCCAAACCGAACTGCTCGTGGGCGACGGGAATGTGGTCGTTATCGGAGGTGTCATCGACAACCAGTACACCTACTCCGACCAGTCTACCCCGGGGCTTAGCTCCATACCGCTCCTGGGGGCGCTTTTCAAAACCCACCAGGCCGATAACCAGAAAAATGAGCTGCTGATCTTCATCAGCCCGAAAATAGTACAACCTTCAATAGCTTACGCCAAAACAGCGCAAGAATGATTTTGCACTTGCCCCAAGCGAGAGGGCTGTGTAATACTGATTGGAACTAATGGGTGTAAGATAAAAATGCGGAAGGGGAACAATTTATGCGAAGGCAATTTCTGCCGGGGGGGCTTGTCTTCCTCTGCCTGATTGCTGGCATAATGTCGGGATGTTCGGTGCAAAGGCCGGACGCCGCTCTGGATTCCTCCGGTTCGAAGGGGAAGGGGCAAGCCGAAAAGGCCGCAACGTACCGAGCGGTTGCACCGGAAAAAGAGCCCGTACGAGTCGATTATCTGACGCTTCTCTCTAACGTTGTGAGTCCGCAGATCTATATCTACAAGGAAAAACGGCGCCTCTACGTGGTACAGTCCAACGTGGTGGTTCGCGACTATCCGATCACCCTGGGGCTCGGCCCGGCCGGCGACAAACAAACCTCGGGCGACCCGGGCAGCCCGGATGGCAACTTCTCTATCTCCGGGAAAACCCCCGGAGGCCCCTCCACGCAGGCGTCTCTCGTTATCGGCTCTCCAAAATCGGGAAAAGAAGTCTCCATCCAGGCCGAAAACGCGCCCGATCCCCTCACCAACGGCGCCATCGAACTCTATAGCAGCGACATGAAAGAGCTATTTCAGGTCGCCTCGATCGGGACTCCCGTACATATCAGACCGTAAAAAAGCAGGGGACGGAGGATGGGACCCCCCCATCCTCCGTCCCCTGTTTTATATCTTCCTACGGCTGTTCCGGAAACACCTCGGCAATTTCCACAAACCGCCCGGAATTGCAGATGCTGTAACACTTGCGGCAAAAAACGCACTCATCGCCCTTATCGGCCGTAAGAGCCACCTTCCGGTTTACTCCCCTGCCGACAAAGCCGACCGCATGTTCGCCGTTGATCTGCTCACAATAGCGCACACAAAGACCGCAGAGGCTGCAGTTGCTGGGTTCTTCGGCCGTCTGGAAGCGCGATTTTACCACTCCGTAGCGTTTCGCAAGAGCGTTTAGCGGACCCGAAGGCGCTACGGGCAACAACAGTTCGATCAGCATTCTTCGGATATTGTTTACCCGCTCGGTCTCGGTTTGCACCACCAGGCCGCTTTCCACCGGGAAGACGCACGAAGTCACAAGCCGCGTCTTTTTCCCCTGGGTGATCTCCACCATGCAGAACCGGCACACCCCCGCAGGCTCGAGCTGATCGTGGGCGCACAGGGTCGGAATATCTATCCCGACCGCTCTTGCCGCATCCAGAACGCTTTGCCCTTCTCTTGCGGTTACTTCCCGTCCGTTTATCGTAAGGGTAACGGTTTTCATTTACTTTCCCCCTTTGCTTTCTGCACGACCGGAGTCCCGTAGGCAACCGGCGCAGGCACAGGACCTCCCGGCAGCCTGGTGACAGCGCTAAAGCGCGCAGGACACACCTGAAAACAGGTCCCGCATTTGATACACTTCTCCTGATCAATAATGTGGACGATCTTTTTGTCTCCCGCAATTGCATCGGTCGGGCACTGCTTGCGGCACGTGCCACAGGCACTGCACTTTTGCGGGTCGATATAAAAGACGATCAGATCGCGGCAGACACGGGCGGGACACTGCTTGTGGAGCACATGCGCCTCGTACTCGTCGCGGAAGTAGGTAAGGGTGCTCAGCACGGGATTTGCCGCCGTCTGGCCAAGAGCGCACAGGGAAGCATCCTTCATGAAGGCGCCGAGCTCTTCCAGGGTGGCCAGATCCTCCCGGGTGCCGTTGCCTTCGGTGATGTTTGTAAGAATCCGCTTCATCTGCCGAAGCCCTTCCCGGCAGGGCACACATTTTCCGCACGATTCGTCTGCGAGAAAATTCGTGAAATACTTGGCCACATCCACCATGCAGGTGTCTTCGTCCATGACGATCATGCCGCCCGAGCCCATCATGGCGCCGACCTTGCTCAGTTCGTCGAAATCCACCGGCAGATCCAGGTATTGCTCGGGAATGCACCCGCCCGAAGGACCTCCGGTCTGAACGGCCTTGAACTTGCGGTCGTTTCGTATCCCCCCGCCGATGTCATAGACAATCTGGCGAAGACTCACGCCCATGGGTGCCTCGACCAGTCCGGTGTATTTCACCTTGCCTACCAGGGAGAAGATCTTCGTGCCCTTGCTGCCCTCGGTGCCAAGCGAGCGGAACCAGTCGGCGCCGTTATTGATGATCAGGGGAACGTTTGCCCAAGTCTCCACGTTATTGAGATTGCTCGGCTTATCGAATACGCCCTTTACCGCCGTCCGGATGTACTTGGGACGGGGCTCGCCCACGCGCCCTTCGATGGCGCTCATGAGCGCGCTCGATTCTCCCGAGACAAAGGCGCCCGCACCCTGGTGAATCATCACGTCGAAGCTAAAGCCCGAACCCAGGATGTTTTCGCCCAGAAGTCCCAGCTGTTTTGCCTGCGCAATGGCGATCGGCAGGTTTTCGATGGCGATGCTGTATTCCTGGCGCACATAGACAAAGCCCTGGGTCGAGCCCATCGCGTAGGCGCCAAGCATGAGGCCTTCGAGCACGCTGTGGGGGTTGCCCTCGAGAATCGAACGGTCCATGTAGGCGCCAGGATCGCCTTCATCGGCGTTTACAATCACGTACTTGGGTTCGCCCGGCGCATTGCGGGTCGTCTCCCACTTCACCCCCGCGGGAAACCCTCCCCCGCCTCTGCCCCGCAAATCCGACTTTTTGATCTCTTCGAGCACATCGACCGGGGTCATGGTCGAAAGTGCCTTGGAAAGAGCCGAATAGCCGCCCGCAGCGATATAGTCTTCGATGTTCCTCGGGCTTATCTGGTAATTGTTGCCGAAAACCACCTGGTTTTGCAGCTGGTAGAAGGGGATCTCGTGCTGATAGGCACAACGCTTTCCCGTCTTTTCGTCCTGAAAAAGCAGTCTTTCCACCAGTTGGTTTTTCACCAGTGTTTCTTCCACGATCTCGGCCACGTCTTCGGGCTTTACCTGGAAATAAAATATCTTTTCCGGAAAAATCTTGGCCATCGGCCCCCGTTCGCAAAACCCGTGGCACCCGGTGCGGCGAACGGCAATCTGCCCTTCCAGACCGCGACTTTTTATCTCTTTTTCGAAGGCATCGGCTACGGCTGCCGACTTGTAGGCATGACACCCCGTGCCCTCGCAAACAGCGATCGATCGTTTGATCCCTTCGCGCTCTGCGAACAGTTCCTTCTGGAACTGCTTAAGCTCCTCGACGGAGTTGAGTTTTTTCATTGCTGTGTCCCCTGAGTTTTATTCCGGCTCTTCGACCAGTTTTTTGAGTTCCGCAACCGACGGATTGCTGTGATAGGCGCCCCCGACCGTCATGACAGGGCCTAGCGCACAGCAACCCAGGCAATTGACCGTCTTAAGCGTATACTTCATGTTCGGATCGGTCTCGCCCGGCTTGAGGTTCAAAACGGACTCGGTCCTGGTGAGAAGCTCAGTTGCCCCCCGGACGTGGCAGGCCGTACCCGTACACACCTGTACGGTCTGGCGCCCCTGAGGCTCCAGACTGAACATGGTGTAAAACGAAGCGATCTGCATGATCCGTGTCATCGGCACCTTGAGCCGCTCGGAGATCCACACCAGGGCAGGCTTGGAGAGCCAGTTGTTCTGCTTCTGCACGTCGAGCAGAATCTGGATGAGCATGCTTTCATCGCAGCCGTGCCTGTCGATAATCTCGTCGACCTCCCGGATCTCTCGGATGAAGTCCTTTATCGCCTCTTCTTTTCGCTTCACCCGCTTAAGGCTTGCCAGGTGGTGCACCGCTTCCTTCTCCAGCTTCTGGAGCGCGGTCTGCATCGATTCATGTTTCTGGCCAAGATCGGAATACTCGGCCAGCGTCTCGAGTCCCTTCAAGAGAAGCTCGGATTTTGTCAGCTTGGATTTTTCCTGCAGTTTCGACAACATCTCTTCCTGATCTTTATTCACCCGGACCCCGACCATTCGGGTTTTGGTTTTGTCCATGTGCGGCCCCCTTCTGGGTTAAACGGTTTAACGCCTCTTTTACCACCCGGGGGGGCACCGGTCAAGTGAATGTTTTCTCTTTGACTTCCACTTCTTTTTTCCGTTAGGACTAACGTGGGGGATTTGTTTACTATTTTTTGCCATTTTCCTTTAGGAGTCTTCTGCAATGAGAGAGCAAATCGACATGGACCTTTTGAGACGCCGTCTCCCCTACTACCAGATGCAACGCAACCGGGCCAGCAGCGTTCAGTTGGATTGGAACAGGGAATGGGAAAGGTTCGACGCCAAGGCCCTTTTCGACTTCGATATCGCCTCGATTCCCGCCGAGGAGCTGGCGGCGATGCGCGCGCGAAAAGATCTCATCATGGACGGAAACCACGCGGTGCTATCCATTATGACCCGCCTGGTGGACGGTCTGTGCGGATATCCGATCACCCCTTCGACGCCGGTTGCCGAGGATTTTGCCAGAGCGGCTTCCAACGGGGTGAAAAATCTTTTTGGCCACGAGCTGATGTATTTCCAGCCAAGCGACGAGCTCTCTGCGATTGCCGCCGTCGAAGCCATGGCGAGCCAGGGGGGGCGCTACGTCGATAACTCCTCCTCCCAGGGGCTGGTGCTTAAGACAAAGAACCTTTTTTCGGTGGCGGGCAAGAGGCTCCCCGTGGTGATGAGCATCATGGCGCGGGAGGTGAACAAGGGGTCTTTGAGCATCCATTGCGGACACAGCGATTTTTACGGAGTTCGAAACGCCGGGTGGGCGCAACTGGTTTCCTGCGACAACCAGGAGCTTCACGATCTTCTGCCTGTGGCGTTCAAGGTGGCGGAGCTGCGCCAGGTGATGCTTCCGTGCATGGTGATAGGCGACGGGTTCATAAAGAGCCACGCGATCGAAAACATAAAGGTGCTCTCCGATGAGTTTCTGCGCTATTTTGTGGGGTTTCCAAACCGGCTCTACCAGCCCCGGTTCGGCCAGAGCACGCTGGTCGGGACCTTCACCGACGCCGATCTCACCATGGAAGGGCAGATCGCGCAGGACTTCGCCTACAGGTTTTTAAAGCGCGCCTATACGGCTGCGATGAACGCGGCGAACAAGATTCTGGGCACAAACCTCAAGGTCGTCGAAAACTACCGCACCGAAGATGCGGACATGGTCATCGTGATCATGGGGTCGGGGGCCGGGGTGGTAAAAGACGTGGTCGATTACTACCGGAGCGCGCGGGGGTGGAAAGTGGGAGTTGTGCGGCCCGTTCTTTTCTCTCCCCCCTGTTACGAAGAAATCGCCTACGGGCTGCGCAACGCGAAGGCGGTGACCGTGCTCGAGCGCACCGGCATGGCGCACAACCAGCTTCTTCTGGGAGACGTGGAGGCGGCGCTCCAGGTGTCGATGCGCGCGGGCCGCGAGGGAAGGCCCGAGCACCACATCTACAGCAGGGAGAGCATGCCGACTCTTCTCCACGGTGTCTACGGCCTGGGGAGCAAGGACTTCAACAAGTACGACGTCGGCTCGGTCATCGAAAATATGCACACCTGCCTCGAAAAGAGCGGCGAAAGGATCACGCGCGACTTTTTCGTGGGCGTGGAGGGCCCCTACACGCTCGCCCCGCAGCCGCTTCCCGGCTACGTAGAGCGCGAAGTGGGGATGACCTTCATCGGGATCGGGGCCGAAGGGGTGAAAACGGCCCTTGAGACCGCCGCCTACATCTATTCGGAGGACTGCGGCGCGCAGCGCAAATACGTGCAGTCCGGGGCGCGCTACGGAGCGGCGCGGAAGGGCGGCGCCGTATTTATGAACCTTCGCATAAGCGACTTCCCCATACGCAACAGCTCGGAGCTTACCGAGCGTGACGTTCTCGCCTTTTTTAACGAAAAATTTCTCCTCGGCCAGATTCTTCGCGAATACGCGGGCGGGATCAAGGAAAAGGGCCTTTTTATCGTCAACACCACCCGGTCTGCCGAGGAACTGCTCGCTTCGTTTCCACCGGAGATCCGGGAGATAATCGCAAGCCGCGGAATCCGCCTCATTGCGATAGACGCCACCACGGCGGCCCTTAAAAATCTCAACCGCAATCTGCCCGGCACGGCCATTTTAGGGCTCATCAACAAGCAGATGGGAATCATCGGCGAAAAAGATTTCGAGGAGCGGGTCGGAAACATTCTGAGCGGAAAGCTCGGGAAGAAGAAGGGCATGGAGATCATCGAATCAAACCTCGCGCTCCTGCGCTACGGGGCTTCGATGGCTGTAGACCCGGCGGAGGCCTGCGTCGCTCAGCTTTCCGATTCGAACGCCCCCGAGGCCGCTCCCTTCGCCTTCCCGCTTCCCGAAGACTTCGGCCAGGGACCGCGTTCGGCCGGCCTTTTCGCCGAACTCACCGAAAAGGACGAACTGGGAACGATCAAGCCCCCCAACCTGTGGGACGATTATGAGAAATTTTTCTACAAGGAGATGGTACAGCCGATCTCGGAAGGCAGAAAGGTTCCCTGGGACCACTTTCTGCCCGTCGTACCGGGGGGCACCAGCAAATACCGCGACATGAGCTTCATCGGGTCGCAACTGCCGGTCTACGACGCATCCAAATGCACCATGTGCGGCACCTGCACCGCCTCGTGCCCGGATTCGGCGCTCTACTCCACCATAACGGACCGGCCCATACCCGAGGAGGCGGCCAGATACTTCAAATCGATAAAGAAAGCCCCGGGGGGACTGCCCTGGGAGAGGTTTGCCATAAACATCAACGTGATCCCGGAGAGCTGCAAGGGGTGCGGGATCTGCGAGCAGGTCTGCCCGACCGGAGCGCTCAAACTCGTTGCCAAAACCGAGGCGAAGGAAAGCGATTTTCTCCCCGAGGCTTACCGGGAGTGGGACAAAACCTACGATGCGGCCCCCTATGTCGACACACTGCCCGTCATGCAGCAGGTTCTCTTCGTTTTCTCCAAGATCTATCCGGGAAGACACACTCTTTGCCCCGGCTGCGGCGAGGGCGTCATAAGCCTTTTGACCTTTTTTGCGGCCGAGTCCCTTAGAAACAACCCCAAGGGCATCGCCACCTTCTATCAGGGCATGAAGGTGCTTTCGGAAAAAAACAGAGAAGACATCGAGCACATGCTCGACCACGGCTTCAACATCTATTGCGTCAACGCAACCGGGTGCAACCAGGTCTCGGAGCTTACAAACCCGTTCAACTCACGGGTCTACCAGTCGGGCCACTACGGCTTCGGCACGGCTTCGGCGGCGGCGCTCGGCGCCAAGTTCAGCCTGGACCAGGCATACATGAACGGGTTCAAGGACGTTCTTACCAAGATCGTCGTCTTTGCCGGCGACGGAGCGATCTACGATATCGGAAACGGCCCCTTCAACTACGCGCTCGGGGAAAACTTCGATATCACCTGGGTGATTTTCAACAACGAAGGCTACATGAACACCGGAGCCCAGAAATCGGGGGCGACGCGCTTCGGGACCGACCGCTCCACGTCCCCGATCGGGAGCCGCTACGCGGGGAAAACGACGCTCCACAGGCGCATCATGGCCCAGGCCACCTCGATTTCCCACGTCTATACGGCCAAACTCAGTATAGACAATCCCCAGTACGCCATAAAGATCTTGAAGGAGGCGATCGCCTACAACGGCCCCTCGGTGGTGGAATTTTTCTCCGCCTGTCCCCAGGGGCAGCAGGCCCCCGACTGGGCCGGGCCGATGATCTCCCGGATGATGGTCGAGTCCAGAAAATGGCAGATCGCCGTAAGGCGCCCCTTCCAGCGCCCCGACATCTCCGCCAACCCCGAACCGGAAAAGATCTATCCGACGCAGGGCAAATCCTTCAAAAAGGGGATTCGCCGTGAGCCTGCAACCTTCTTTGACGTCGTGAGCATGCTTGGCCAGTACAACCAGCACATCAAGACGCAGGAAGGCGAGCTGGTGCCCGAGATCATCCAGGTAAACGAAATGGTGAGCCTTTTCCGGTGGCTGCGGGTCCAGTACCTGGCGGGCTATCGGGACAGCATGCCAACAGAAGATGAGGTGGAGCGGATCGTTTTGGAAAGATACAGGGTTGGCGAATAGGTGAATGGGTGAATGGGTGTCCATCCGGAAACCCTATGTAAGCCACGGACAGGACTGGATTCCCCCCCTTTGCAAAGGGGGGCGGGGGGGATTTAAAAGGCTATTCGGCCGATTTAACTGCAAAATCCCCCTGAGTCCCCCTTTTACAAAAGGGGGACTTGGGTTCGAATCACCCGACATGTTCCAGGGTTTCCGGATGGACACCAACTCACCTCCGTCCGGGAAACCCGACCTCAGCGCGGCCTGGACCGATCCCCCCTTTTTCAAGGGGGGAAGGGGGGATTTTAAAGAAGTCTCCTGCAATATCCAGGAAGCGGGCGCCGCCTGCGAAGGAGCAGACGATGCAAAATCCCCTGATCATCCCCTTTGGAAAGACCGATCCCGGAAATATCGAACTGCTCGGGGCCAAAGGCGCGAAGCTCGCCGAAGACTACAGGGACCTCCGGGAGATATTTCCCGGAGAAACCGATACGATCGCGGTCCCTGACGGGTTCATACTCACAACGGAGAGCTGGCGCCTCTACAATCGATCTGGAAACACAATCCCAAGGCCTCTTTTCGAATCGACTCTCTCCGAGCTCGCTTCGCTTGAGGAGCGCACCGGCCGCAAGTTCGGAGATACGAGCGGCCGCCGGATGCCTCTTTTGGTTGCGGTCCGGGGAGGAGCTCCCGTCTCCCTTCCCGGCGCTCTCGCAACGGTTTTGAACGTGGGGCTGAACGACGCTGTCGTCTCGGCCATGATCGAGGCGGGCGAAGAGGAGACCTTCGTCCTCACGACCTATCTCACCGCCATACGCATGTACGGGGAAGTGGTCCTCGATATCCCCTACGACGACTTCTATCGAATCATAAAGGATTTCGGCGTGGAAGGCTCGATCGCAGCAGGTGGATTGCGACGCCTCATCCCCGCCTACAAACAGATCCTCGAAGGAGCGGCTCACCCCGTTTTCGCCCCCGGGTTTGAAACCGATCTCAAAAAGCAGCTCCAAAACGTGATCGAGGCGGTCTTCGGCTCGTGGATGTCGCCCGTAGCCGTCGAGGCGCGCATGAGCCGCGGCGAATCTATCCCGGAAGAGATGGGAACGGCCGCAATCGTCCAGCAGATGGTTTTCGGCCACCGGGACGACAGATCCTTCAGCGGGGTTCTTTTTTCCCGCGAGCAGCGCTCCGGAGCAAACCGGCCCATCATCGAGTGGGCACCCAGGGTGCAGTGCGACAAAATCGTCTCCGGAAAGCTGCGAAAGGATCTTCTACAGGCAGAAGACCTCGCGGCGTCCAATCCCGCCCTCTACGAGAGGCTGCTCCACGTGCGCGACGGCCTCGAATACCGCGCCAAACGCCCGATCGACATCGAGTTTACCGTCGAGTCCGGCAGGCTCTTTCTTTTGCAGCGCCGCCCGATGCGAATGACCTGCAGTGCGACCGTACGCGCCATGTGGGACATGATCGACGAGGGAAAGACCACGATCCAGCTCGCCTCCATGGCGATAAACCAGGCGCTCGCCCAACCGGAAAAGGCCCTGCGGGAGGATTTCACCGATTTCGAGGTGCTTGCGCGCGGGGAGCCGGTTAGCGACTGCGCAGACACGGGCGTCCTGGTCTTCGGGAGCGAAGCGGCCCTCGAACTCGCCGAGCGCGGAGAGAGCGTGATTTTGCTTCGAAAGCATCTTTTCGGCAAGGGTGATCTCGCCGTCAACCACCCGCTCGTGCGGGGAATCGTGCGTGTAGACGGCCACACCACCTCCCATGAGGCCGTATCGGCGGTCGCCTACGGAAAGCCCTATCTCATAAAGACGCGGGATGCGCAGGGAAAGCCCCTCACTCTGTCCGGAGAAGAGGGCGCCGTGCTAAATCCGGAAAGCGTTCTCTCTTCCTATATCGGTAAAACCGTATTTCTGGACGGGGAAAGAGGAATTCTCGGATATTCGGCGTCCACGGACTGCCTCGAAGACAAGAGGTTTCGAAAAAAGCTCTACGTCGACTGGGAATACCTCAAGGAACAGTTCGATGCGGCGGCCTACGAAAACTGCGACTATCCGGAACTGCTCGACGTCCACTACGAACTGGAACTCGAACTGGAAAGCTACACCGCGATGGAGAAAGACCTTGCGGCAAGAACCCGGGTCCCGAGGGTACGGCTTCTGCATGCGTTCCATACCTGGCTGCGCTGCTTCAGGGAGGCGGATAGAATTAAAGCGATGCGGCTAAAGGAGGTGCGGGCCGAGGATTTCGAACCGGGCGTTCCCCTCGCCTATCATGGAGACGATCTGCCGGGAGAGGTGCGTAAAATCATCAGCACGCTCATGCTCTCCATGACCTGGTGGACGCACTGGATACACGAAATCCTGGTAAAAAAAGCCGCCTCCCGGGGGGAGACAGAAAACGACGTCATCCGGGACATCAACCTTAAAAACCATACGATGAGCCTTCTGGCCGATTTCGAAAAGGAAGGCTTTCACCTCATGAAGACCCCAGGGGTGCGGTTCCTGGTGCTTGCGAGCAACTTCGAATACGAACAAAACCTCGACAGGCTGAGCGTTGGCCCGACAACCCTGGACTACATGGAAAAGGACCTGCTCGCCCAGCGGTTCGTCGAATACCTGCGGAGCGTAGACAAGCCGCTCGGCGCACGCGTGCGGATCATAAACGGTGAACCCCCGCTCGGACAGGGGCACGCGAGGATCGTAAGCGTAGGCCTTGCCGCCCCGGAAGCCGACTTTGCCCTCATGTGCCGCTATTTGCGCGCATTTCTCGATAACCAGGCCCCAAAACGCTCCGGCGATGCCCTGAGCCTTGTCCCCGAAACCGGCTTTGTCGAACTCTACCGGATCGACCCCTTTTTCATATCCCACCCCGAATTCAGAGTCACCCGCCATACGAGCATCAGCGACGCTTCGCGCGAACTCTTCCTCTCCTTTGGCGACTGCTCCTTTGGCGAATACGACGGAAAGATTTACGGAAAAGAAGACTACGACAGGCTAAACGCCCAAGTGGACCTGTTCCAGGAGCATCTGAAAAACCAGGGCGCCATACTCGACCTGCGCCCCTGGAACTTCGAAATCGACCCCTACCGGCGCCACTCCCTCATAGCCGCTGCCGGGGTGAGATTTCCCGAGGGCGCGTTCGGACAGGTGCTGGAGGAGTTGAGAAAATATCTGGCGTGAGGGGTGGGAAGGCACATCGGCGACGGACTTGGGAAAAAGCGCGGGGGCTATCGCCCCCTGCACCCCCACGCCGCTTCGCGGCTCATTCCCCTGATTTGCCGGAGGGGTGCATCCCGACCTGCCCCGGGAGGGACGGCTGCTTGATTTCCCAGTCCACCTGGGCTACGATATAGCTCATTGGAGGTCTTTAAAATGGCCGAAAAATCTGTCGTGCGTGCGCGAATCGACGGCGAAGTAAAAGCCGAAGCCGAGGCGGTTCTTGCTTCTATCGGACTTACCGTTTCCGATGCTTTCCGTCTGATGATGATCCGTATCGCAAAGGAAAAGGCGCTGCCTTTTGAGCCTCTCGTCCCGAATGAGGAAACCATTGAGGCTATGAGGGCGGCAAGACGCGGCGAACTGATCGAGGTGGGCTCGATCGATAACCTGTTTGCAGAGCTAAATGCGGACGATTAGACGAACCGCACGATTCAAGCGGGACTACAAGAGGGAAAGAGCAGGCCGGCACGGCAAAACGCTTGATACCGACCTGAGAAAAGTCCTGGAGTTGCTTGTTACCGATAAACCGCTGCTTCACAACCATTTCGATCACCCACTTACCGGATACTGGCTCGATCATCGCGATTGCCACACCAGGCCGGACCTGGTTCTGATCTACCGGAAACCCGATGACGATCACCTCGATCTTGTACGCCTCGGATCGCACAGCCAACTTGATCTCTAGGACGCCCCGTCACTCAACTTCTATGTCGATGAATCGTGGAAATTCCCTGAAAAGCTCGCTCCTTTCCAATTCCCCCATAGGAGTAAAAAAGCGCATGTGGCCGCCCTCGTCGCAAAGCCAAAATTCCCTGGCGCCCTTTTCAAAATAGAGAAGCCTTTTTTCTTCCAACTCGGCGGCGCTGTTTGACGGAGACGCAATTTCCACGACCACTTCCGGGGATTCGGGAAGCTCGATCTTCTTAATCCCGTGCTTTTTGAGAAATGCCGGACTTGCCCAGGCAACGTCGGCCACCTTCGTGCCCCTGGAAGTTTTGACGGGGCATTCGGGAGAAACCCTGCCTACCTTGCTCAATTTTCGGAGCCATGCCTCGATTTCCCCCTGGTACACACCATGCGAATAGGAGGCAGGAGCCATCATGATCTTTCCCCATTCATTCGTTTCGATCTTGAAAGGCAGGTCTTTCAGGCTTGGATGCTCGACCACCTCACACCATTTCATCCGAGTCTCCTTTCCAAAGCGCCTGGCTACACCCCCAGGACCGCGCCTAAGCCCTAGTGTATTATTGTACTATACGTTCTCTTTTTGGTGTTGACCAGTTTTTCCCATCATCTGCCCGGCGCTTCCGGCTAAGGGTTTGCCACCTTTTTTGGAAGCTGTCCCGAGCTCCAATTTTTCGCTAAGAGAAATATCTCAGGCAAAACTGGCGGAAGCCATGCACATCAAGCAGCCCACAGTCGCCAGGCTGGAAAAGCGCACGGATTTGTATATCTCGACACTTCGCGGTCTAATCGAGACAATGGGGGGAAGGCTTGAGATCGTCGCTCACTTCCCGGAAGGAGCTGTCTCAATTAAAAAATTTTTCACCGCGCACGATCCAAAAACAAACCGGTCTGCCGGAAAATTTCGTCAGGCCTCCTCTGCATCCGGAGGGCAATCAGATCCGGACTGATCACAACCACGTCATGAGGCGACAAGAGATCGGCATACCGCTCCCCAGCGTGCTTTTCCCCGCTCCATTATGACCAGCTATGATCCATAGCTGAGGTCTCAATCGCTCGCCTTTCCTATGGACCGGACGCAAATCTCCCTGTGATTCTCCAGGCGAACTATCTCTCGGTGACCATCAGGATAATGTTTGATAATTTCACCCGGGTGGTCGCTCTCGGATAATAGATAGGATAGCCCGCCGCCAAATGCTCCAATCCTGCTTCATAGCCAGCCCTGGCCGCAAGCTCCGGGAGCTTCTCCCATAATTCGTCCAAGTTCTTAATGTCTTCCATCATTCCTCCTGCATCCGTTTTCCCGGCCTACCTCCTGAGAAAGAAACAATATCGAATAGCGCGAATCGCACAATGTTCCCAAGTCGCCGAAGATGTTCTGGTGAAATGCAGGCCAGAGCAGCTCCTGATTTCTCATGCCAAAATGCAGATCGGTAGGGTACAGCCAGTTTATGGCCTTCCTCCGTTACTTCCGTCGGAGTTGAAGGCACGCGCCAGCAGAGCGTCGAAAGCGGCCTCGGCTTTCTGGATAGCGGCTTTCTGTTGTACCCGTACAGATTGAATTTGCTCTACTGTCTTGGCAAAACTGAGCTGCATCTCAATGGGTGGAAGCTCGATGTTGAGTGTTCTTAATCGCTGTTTTGAAATATTTGGCATTGACCCTGCGGAGCCGTTTGCCAGTTTTTTTAGTGAGGCCCGTTTGGCTTCTGTTGTCAAAAGGCTCCAGAGATAGATCGGATTCAACACCTGTTTATCATAAATCTGAAGCCGGAAAATTAAATCGGGGAGGAGCATTTTCCCCCTTGTTTTCCAGACGTAAGCGCAGGCGCCAACTAAATCATAGGTGTTTTTTCGACTTAACAGTAGGTCTCCCTGCTGTACTTCGATTGTCGGATCATAATCAATCTCGTCCGGAAGGGTCTTATGCTCTGACTCTAAATATTCACACATGGTAACCGCGCTTAGACGAAGAACCCCCCATTCGTGCTCATTTTTCTGCCGATCATTGCATTTTGGACTGTGGCCGCTGTCTATAGAACTTACAACATCGCCAACTTTTTTTGCCGGCCACCCCCTCGGATTGGTTGCCGGATCGCCGAACATGTCGAGAAACAGCGCCCGAATTATTTCCGCTGCTTTCTTCTCAGCTTCACGACGTAACCGGACGATACCTTCCGCGCGAGAGAGAATATCGACAATGCGGCGTTGTTCGTCGAGGGGCGGGATAGGCATTTCTAAATGTCGAAGTTCGGATGACTTGAACGCGGCCTGACTCACCCACTGGGTTGCATGGGCGGAAAAGTAGCCACTGTCACGCGTTCTTCTGAGCCAATAAACCATGAATTGTGGTAATACCCTGGTTTCATCGACCCGAATGCGTGTCAAGTGATTGGAGAAACCAGCTTCCATCCGTTGGGAAATCAGAGCAGCCTTACCTACCAGTTCGGTGCTGTTCGTATTGTTGAAAAGAATGTCCCCCTTTTCAAGAATTCCCTTGCCATTCGGAGCCTCCCCAGGCGGCACTCTATATAGCTGCTCAAAAGAAAGATGCCCATCGTTTGTAACATTGAAAGGGCGAAGATGTACCAGACCGTTCTCCACAAGTTTGGTCTTGCTACACGCGAAACCCGATTCATCCGAAATGATTATTTCATCGAGCAATACGGCAGATTTGTTCATCTTGTTTCCGCCAATACAGCCTGCAATGCTTCCACCTCTTTCATAATTTCCGCTTCAATAGCCGCCAACTCGTCCAGCAGCTCTCGGGGGTCTCGGCGCTCGACGGCCGTATGGTTCATGGGCCGGTAGCGCCCTGCCGAAAGGTTGAAGTCGTTGGCGCGCAGCGCGCCTGTGTCGGCGAACCACCACCTGTTCGTCCACTCCTTGGCCTTGTCGCGGTTTTCCCACTCGGACAGGCGGTCATCCTTGCTCCGATACGCCGCCACCAATACGGGCAGGTCGTCCTGCTCGATGGGCGTGTCGTGGTTGGCATCGAGCTTGTAGCCGTCGTTGTCGGCATGAAGGAACAGCACACGCTCCGTGGCGCCGCCTTTCCTGAAGAAAAGGACCGAGGTTTTGACGCCCGAATAGGGCTGGAAGACCCCACCGGGCAGCGAGAGCACGGCCTCGATGCGGTTGTTTTCTATAAGTTGCCGGCGCAATTCCTTATGGGCCGTGGTAGAGCCGAAAAGGACGCCCTCGGGCACAACGACGCCGCAGCGTCCGCCGGGGCGCAGACTGTCCATCATGTATTTCACGAACAGGAGTTCTGTTGCCGTCGATGTCCCCACCTTCACGTCATCGACGATGCGGTCTTTATCCACGCGGCCGGAAAACGGAGGATTGGCAAGCACGACGCTATAGCCATCGGGCGGCAGCCCGTATTCGGCCTTTTTTTCGGCATCTAGCGTCGAGGTGAGGACATTGCGTTGCAGGATATGGACGTTGGGCAGACCGCGCAGCGTTAGATTCATCGTAGCCAGGCGGACCATTTTGGGGTCAACGTCGTTACCGAAAAACGTGGCCGTTTGCAGGGCAGATACTTGCCTGGCGGAGAGCTTATCGCCCCAGCCACGGCGCTGAACCTTCCCGTCGGCCTCGACTTCCCGGGTCGCGCCGCGCGATGAATGGGTTAGTCGGATGTGGTTGTAGGCGCCGACAAGGAAACCGGCAGTACCGGCAGCCGGATCGTAGACCGTTTCACCGATTTTCGGGTCGATGATGTCCACTATGGCCCGGATGATATGGCGCGGGGTTCGGAACTGGCCCAGTTCGCCCGCCTGTTTGATTTGCTTGAGCACATGCTCGAACAGATCGCCCTTGCTGTCTGCGTCCGCCTGATCAAGCCGCAGCCCGTCCACCAGGGTAACAACCTGGGTCAGGACGGTTGGCTCGTCAATCGTAAGGCGTGCGCCGCGCATGAAATTATGGGTCCCGTTTTCTGCGAACTCGGCAAAGAACGGGAACACTTCCTCCCGGACAAAACGCACAAGAGGTTCCCCGGAAAGCCCTTTTGCCCATACCGACCAGCGGAACCGCTCCCGCGGGATCGTTACGACTCCTTTCTTAGGGGCGTTGAGCGGATTTTTAAGGGTCCAGAGGCCTTCGAACATGCTCGCGTAGGGCCGCTTCAATACTTTGGCCCTCATCACATTTTCAGCATCGATTCCTTCGACAAGATAGAAGAAAAATAGAAATGAGAGCTGCTCGGCATTCGTCACGGGATCGGGATACCCGCCGCCATAGAGATAATCGCGTATCTGCTCGATGGACCGGCGCATGTCTTGAGTAAAGGGCATATTTTCTTTTTCCTGATTAATGGAGCGACTGTTGCTCTTCTGCTGCGAGGAGCATATCTATTGGATTTTTACTGAACACGGCTGCATTCAGACCGGCGAGCAGGTTTTCCAGGCGCTCTTCTCCGCCAAAAACGCGCCTTGCCTGCACCACCCCGCCCATGAGAGTGAAGGGTGGAAATGCCAGATGCCCGAGGCTGAATTCATCCAGGGTGTCTGCATTGGCGCGAATTTGGTTTCCGACCACCCGCAGCCAACTTTCCTCATTCGGCGTAAGGCCCTCCTGTCCCAGAAGCCAAGCCTCGAAACTTGCGCCCAGCTCTGCGGCCTTTTGTTCCGAGGCCTCCGGGAAGACCATTTGGCCGTTTTCGTCGATGCTCACCCATTCCCGCGTCGTCGGGTCGATGTGGTCGTCTATGTCGAGCGCGAGCAATTTACGCGGTTCGTATTTCATTTTCTTTCTCTGCTCTGTGACAATCCCGCTCTCGATAATCTCTTCGTCATCGCCGTGGTAGTCGCAAACGCCCACGAAATCAAACATGGTAAAGACCGGCTTTGTAGGCAGCTTGCGCGTGCCGCGCCCCCGCATTTGCCGATAGAGTATGGCCGATTTGGTAAATCGCGCAAAGACCAGGTTTACCACCTCCGGGCAGTCGAAGCCGGTGTCGAGCATGTTGACCGAGACCAGGATTTTCGGGAATTTCTCCTTTTTGAACCGCTTAATCTTGCTCATCCCGTCGATCGTGTCGTCTTTACCCATGCCTGAGACCACATAATCGGCGTAGCGGACTTCCGGGGAAGGTTTTTGATCCCTGAATTGTTCGTCGAGCATTTCCGCGAGCGTTTCCGCGTGGCGTTTGGTTACCGCGAAGACGATGGTTTTGCCAATGAGAGGTTTTCGCAGTCTGCCCCTCGCGTCCCGGAAGCCGCCTTCGTACACGTCGCGAAACTCGCGCACGATCGCGCGGTTGCGCTCCGGAATCGTAAAACGCCGCTCCAGGACCGCGGGGTCGATCATGATGCTTTGCTCGTCTCCGAAAAGTTTGGCGAATTCATCGCGGGTTGTTGCATCCATTGCCGACCAGTCAAGTTCACTGCGTCTTACCGCAAAGCCTCCCTCGGCTGCCGTCTTTACTGTCTTGGCCTTGTAAATCTGGTATGGGACAAGGTAGCCCTCTCGGATCGCATCCCTCAGCTTGTAGGAAAAGGTCGGTTTGTCCACCTCGAAGAACCGCAGCGTGTCGCGCACGAAGAGTCGATCCTCTTCATCGCCGCAGTCGACTTCTTCACCTGCCGCGCAGGGCGTTGCCGTAAGACCGATCTGGATGCCGTCGAAATGTTTTAAGACCCCGCTCCATTTACCGTAAATACTGCGGTGGCACTCATCGCTTATGATCAGGTCGAAATACCCCGAGGAATAGTCGCGGTATATATTGATCATGCTCTGGAGCGTGGTGATCGTGATCTGCTTTTCGTCCTGAAATCGCCGGCCCGCGCGCAGCACGTAGCAGGGATAATCGGGCAGATGTTCGGCGAATGCGTCTTCCGTTTGCTTGGCGAGCGGGATGCGATCCACGAGGAAAAGGACGCGGGTTATGGCGTTCGCCTGGAAAAGCCGTTTGATGAGAGCTGCCGCTGTGCGGGTTTTCCCCGTACCCGTAGCCATCTCGATGAGCAGCTTGCGCCTTCCCTGCGCCATTTCCCGGCACAATGCGTCAATGCAGTCTGTTTGATAATACCGCTCAACGATGTGCTTATCGATCGGGACGGCAAAAGGATCTCGCCTCACCTGCCGCGTGGCGAAGCGCTTCTCGAGATCCGTTTGCTTGAAGAAGGTTTTAACAAGGCGAGGGAAGGCTTGGCTTTCCCACTCCCAGAATCGTATTTCCCGGCCGTTGGCCAGAAATACGTAAGGGACCCGGAGCTGGCGCGCATAGTCTTTGGCCTGGTCCGCCGCGTCCCCCGGACTGATCGAAAACCGCTTCGCTTCAATTACCGCCATGGAGCGCCCGTAACGGTCGCAAAGTACGTAGTCCGCCCGCTTGCCGTCCGGAAGGACGTATTCATATCGTACGCTGCTGTGATCCAGCGTATTCCAGCCTTGATCGGCGAGTTGGGAGTCGATCGCTACGCGGGAGAAAGCTTCATTGCCGGAAGTCATGCGTTTTTCTCATCCCTTCCTCGCAAGGCCTGTAAATCGCAGAACAATTTATAAACCGTCCGGTTTATAAAGATCTAAGTACCCGACTGAAAATCGTCCCGGGAAGGAGATTCTCTTCGCCAGGCAAATTGCCTAAGACAGTTCGTTTCAAAGGAAAGAATAGATTAGCAGAATTTGTATGATTTTGAAGATATTTCCTCGGGCCGGTCATCCCCTCGCAAGACCGCGCCGAATACCCCTAATTCCAGAATGCCGTATTCCTCCGCGCGGGCCTGTTTAAACTCTCTCAAAATGGCGAGGGCATCTTCTCATTTCATACGCGCCTCCGCGGAGGCAGCAGATTCTGCCGACGTCATCTATTGATTGGATTCCGAGAGATTTGGACGCTTTTTAGTCCTTGCCGCTACGCGACGTTTCTTCGGAATCAGCTCAATTAGGGCACGCAGGGCGGAGTTCACCGATTTCGAATCGGGGAAGTATTCCCGCACATCGGGCTCCAGTATCACGATATCCTCCCTTGGCCTCACCTCTTTTACCAATGTTTTCCCATCCGGCTGGTGGACGGTGATTGTATACCCGGATAGCATGTGGCGGAAATGTTTGCCGCGGACTCCACCGGAGAAATCGTACTCGGACCGCATGTCATCGTCATCCGCCGAGTCGTTCTTATTGGATGGCTTCTTCATATTGCCTCCGTTCTCGCCTGGTTGCTTTTCGACAGCTGATTAAGCGTATCCTCCCGATTCTCTCCGTATAACTGGCCAGGAGAATCCGACTATTATCCGATATACCAATTTCAATATAGCGTTGCTCACCTGCTGAATGATCAGGATCTGAAATTGTTAGTGAGAGGGGGTCCAGGAAAATAGTAGTCGCCTCCTCAAAGCTGATGCCGTGTTTTTCCTTGTTAGTGGTCGCCTTTTCTTCATCCCATTCGAAGCCAAGTTCCATGCTCGGCCCTCATACCATTATACACATTCTGAAAAGTGAAGCACCTCAGACAACAATGATTATTCTTCCAAATGCCGTTGCCCGGAAATTTCAATCGCCGCCATAGCTGCGGTCGCACCAGCGCAAGAGCACAATTATAGGCCTTTCCCTCCGCATTCACAACGACGTGAAGAAACAGAACCACATGGAGGCGCCGTAGCGCCACAAGAGCCGCGTAGCGGCGAGGGGGTGTGGGGGCGACAGCCCCCGCGCCTTTTGCTTTGCCCTTCAACTACGGGAAAATACGTATCTGTCCCCCGGCGAACGGATCAAGGCTACTTGACTGCCCCTCTTTCGTGTCTATCCTTTTTGACATCTTTTCAGGAAGTTTTCCGTCGTTTGTCCCATCGGCAACTTTATCTCGGCTTCAGATTTTCAGGTTGTGCAAATCCAAACAGGGAGGCTGGACCCATGGCGGAGGAAAAACCCAATCTTTTGGTCCTCCCCGGGGGATGGCGAAGGCATGCACTGAGGCGGCCCCGATGAACGAGCAGGCAGTCGAAAAACCCGGATGGAAATCGCGAATCACGCGAGAGTTGGCCGAATACTTGATAAACGTCGCCTATCTTTTCCTTTTTTTCGGCGTGTTCACCATGTACCGCAGGCTTGTGCTCGCCCAGTACAAGATCAGCTATCTGCACTACGGGTACGCCTTTTTCAAGGCGCTCGTTTTAGCCAAAATCGTCATGATCGGCGACTACCTGGGCCTTGCCCGGCGGCTCCAGGAAAAGCCTTTGATCGTTTCGACTCTTTTCAAAGCGGTGGTGTTCGCCGTCTGGGTAGTTTTCTTCAACGTTTTCGAGCGAATTGCGGAAGGGCTCCTGGAAGGCAAAGGGCCGGCCGAGGGGTTACGGGGAATCGGTCAGCACCTCGATATCCTGTTTGCCGGAGTGCTGGTTGTCTTTTTTTCCTTCATCCCCTTTTTCGCCTTCAAGGAACTCGGGCGGGTGTTGGGTACACGAAAGATCGCCTGGCTTTTTTTCAAAGACCGATCGGCCTTGAAATCCGAGCTGTCGCTTTACGAGAAGGACAAACCGATGGAAGGAGGAATGTAACCTATGAAAAGGGGCCGTTTTTCCATCATCCTGGTGTTGTTTTTGTGGGCGGCATTCAGCCGGGGAACCGTTTTCGCAGACGAAGCAACGGGCCGTTACATTCCCGGGGCTTTGGGCGATTTTTTGGATATTTCCTCCGAGCAGGGGTGGAGTCTCCTTGACTGGTACAATCATTTCGGGGATAGCCTCGGGGGGATTTTGGCCAAGAGCGTGAGCGCGACAAACGATGCAGAGATGGCGGTGGCAATCTACACGTTCCCGTGCGCCATTTGGGGCAGCAGGTTTTCGCCCGTCATAGGGCGGGCGGGCGGAAGATTCACGAGCACGAATTTGGTCGGCGACATAGCGATCGTACCTTTCCGGCTCGGCTGGAAAAGCAACGATTTCAAGTGGGGCTTCCAGCTCGACGTGTATGCGCCAACAGGCCAATACGACGCCGGGCAACTGGCCAACCCGGGCCTCAACTACTGGACGCTCGAACCCCTGGTGTCCTTCAGCTACCTGAGCAGGGATACGGGGCTGGAACTATCGACCACAGCCGGGGTGGATTTCAACACAAAAAACAACGCAACCGACTACCAGAGCGGTAGCGTGTTCCACCTGGACGCCACCGTGGCCGAACATCTTCCCGTGTGCGACCTGGGTCTTTTCGGGGCGGGAGTAAACGCTATCTACTGGAGGCAGTTCAGCCCCGACAGCGGCTCGGGAGCAAAGCTCGGCTCCCTTGAAACTCTCATTGCCGGCATCGGGCCGATCTTTTCCTACGTATCGCCGAAGTTTTACGGCAACCACACCGTTATTGTGGAAGTGACATGGCTGCCGGATCTCGATTGTTCCGGCGCCCTCGACGGCGACTACGTGTGGTTTAAGGCGGCGTGTGAGTTCTGAGATTATTTCCCCGCCATGAACAGTTCGTTGGATCTTGCAAAGCCCAAAAGGAATCGCCCCATGATGAGCATCTGGGAGTGGAATTTGAGGATGGCCTCGCGCTTGGTTGCCGTTTCCAGAGGCGTAAGAGGGAACGAAATCCACCGTATCCCGTGAACCGAAAACCCGATGGGAGGCTCAAGGCCTGTCCCAGCACCCTTTTCCTGATCGAGGGGCCAGCCGTTGTAATGGATGAGGAAGGTAAGCAGCCGGGGATGCACGGGCGAGTGATGTGCGGCCAGGTGCGCCAGAGCCTGCTCGAGAAAATGCAAAGTCGCTTCATGGTCGGGGTGCTGGTCGCCCGGTCCGGTGGTCATCACCAGGGTGGGTTTAAAATAGACGATCTCCCGTTCGAGTTCCTCTCTCACGTCTTTGGCGCAATAATCGGTGTGCGGTATAATGACATTATCGAAGACCACCGGGCGGACATTCCCGGTGAATGGGGATCTGTACGGCCGATGGGGGGTGCAGGATTTGACAGACAGATTCTGCAGGCCTCCGTCGGGAAAACCGAGAAAAACCAAGTTCCGGGCCTTTACGCCCAGGGTAGCCAGGGCATGCCGGGCCTCTTTCTGGCGAAGCCTGCCGTACCGGTTGAAATCCTTTCGCGGGGGTCTGGTCAGGTGATACTCCATTTGGACGCCATCCGGAAACCCGTCTCCGTTGGTCATGTAGACGACCTTGACTTTGCCTCCGGCCGCGAGAACGCGCTGAATGAGCCCCCCGGCGCCCAGGGTCACATCGTCAGGGTGGGGGGCGAAGAGCATAAGGCGCGTATGATGCGAGATAAGCGGCTCCATTGAGGTAAGTTCCTGCGCCCCTGCAGAAATGGGGAGCAGGGAAATCAGCATGGCCAAAAACATATACATAATTCTCATGAATGGATCATACCCCGGTTTTTACGCATTTGGTTATAAAACCGACCCCGCGCACCGTTGCCACAACAAGAGCAATAGCTCCCACGCCTACAGCACTGAGGCCGACAGCGATCCCGAAGTCGGTCGATCCCCTGCCCTGCCCGATGATATCGATACCGGCAAAGATCAGCCCGACCCCCGACACCCAGACAAGCGAGGCCAACAGGATATCGCCCGCCGGAAATCCTTTCCGGTCGAGCAGCATCCACAGTAGAAACAAGACCCAGGCCCAAACCCACCAGGACAGGACCCGAACCGGCGAAAGCTCCATGGCGTAGCGCGCCGTCTCTACAAACGGAGAGAAAACAGCGCGCAGGGGCGACGGGTAGCCCATGAAGCCCGCAACCACCGGGGTGAAGTCTGCGGTATGGTGTCGGCGCAGTGTGCGCAGCACGGTACGTATTCTTTGCGAACGTGAAGGTTCCGTCGTTCCCGACGCTTTTATGACGTTCCAGGTCCGCGCCAGCCCGCACCAGCCGTGATAGTCCGAATTGGCCAGAAGAACGAGCCCGCGGGCCCGCGCGACGGCGAGAATCTCCCGTCTCAGGCGCAGCGGCAGGTCCGGATGACCTTCATTGGCTATCTCGAAGCCGTCGACTCCGTCATTAGCCAGGCGGGGAATATCACCGGTTCTGAGATTTTTCAAGCTGCAAACCCAGAGCGCCCCTCCCTCCCGGTGAATCTTTTTCGCAAACCAGGCCGCGTGGCGCGTCGAATTTCCCAACCGGATATCGGGGTTGGGACAAAGAGCTACGCAGATCGCCCTTGCGCCCGTGTGGTCCTCCACCCCGGACATCAATGCCGGCATCCGGTCGAGGGCCGCAGGCGAGAACCCCTCAATGCGATGATCGACCAAGTGCTCGTTTTCGGTGATCGCTTCCATGTTGTATCCACTGGACTCGTGCCAGTCAATATTGGTCTGCTGCGACACCAGTGCGTCGTGAGATATTACGGTGTGGCAGTGCAGATCGGCTACGATCAGATTCGGATCGCGCACGACAAGCTTCCAGCCCGGAACGCGGGCCAGGGCAAAAAAGCAGATCAGAAGTGTAGCGGTTAAAGAGGCGACAACACCACTCCCTATTCCCCTTTGCACGGCGGAAAAGAGGTTTTCCCCCTTTTTGCATGCGGTGAATATACGCCATCCCAGAGCGCCCAAGGATAGCCACAGCAGGGAGACAACCGCTGCTATTTTAAAATCGGGGGCCCCGGCGATAATTTTGAGCGGAGCGAAAAAGGGTTCGATGAGAGCCGTCCACCGGTGCTGTTCGAGACGCATTCCGGGCAGGCGCGTATAGTTCACGGGGTTGAACGGGCCTTGCGGAGCATAGGGCAGGCAGGCCAGGACGCTCAGAACGACTAGCCCTGCAAATATCATGAGGGCGTATTTGCGGTGATTTTTCTCCTGCAATCGATGCCCCTCCCGAGGAGGCTCGGGACCATTTGCGGGAGGGAACCCGATTCTCGCGCATACCCAGAGCAGGACACCCAGGAAACAGAGAACCATTCCAATAACGGTGCCTCTCGATTGGTCCGCGGAAGCGAGCGCTACCCCCAGGCCGAGGGAAAAAATCGTCAAGGCGAGAATAGATGCTGCTTTCAGGAATTTACCGTTTCCCATTGTTGATTTTATCGTCATTTCCTTTTTCGGTATATTTCATGGTGTATTGCGGGTTTTCTTACAGGGGGGCGCCGCAGCGAGCAGGAAGCGCTCCCGAAAGAAGGCCTGACAGGCAGATTTACCCGGGCAAGCTTTACCAGTTGGCCGCGCCGTAAACGGGCATCGGGTCGAAGCCGGTTCAACCTGCACAGCACGTCGAGTGAAAGTCCCGTCTTGTGAGCGACGTCTTTTAACGTCCCGCCAAAGTTCACCCTATAAAAGGCATCGGTTAACGGCTTCTTCCCCGATTCGGATGCGAAGCAAATCGCTGCGCGCGCCTCGGAAGGCGCTTCCGGAAGCTTTATCTCCCAACCGGGTTTCAAGGGAGTATCAAAGCCGATCGGATTCAACCGACATAAGGTGGCGAGGGGAACACCCGTTTTTGCGGCAACATTGCGGAGGGTTCCACCGTGTTTGACGACATAGAAGGGCTGGTAGCGAGCAGGGCTTGTCCGGGTTTTCTCTTTGCGCGCAGGCGGGGCTGCAGGTTCACGAGGAACCTCGGCGACACTCTGGGTCCCTGTTGCGGCATAGCCTGCATCGGACATGGTCGTCGGTTGCGCTTCGGTCTGGTAGGAGGCAAACCGCACTCCAGGGGATGCGAGTCGGGCGATGTAGCCCGGTTCCAGGGAGCAGGCGAGTTGAACCGGTTCACTTTCAAAACTTCTCCTGTAGTACACGAGGCAACTGCCGGGAACCAGCACACTGAAAGGATTGATGTGGTTCCACGCGCAAAGTTGGCTCTCCTTTACCCCGAAGCTTTTGGCAAGCTGCCCCAGCCCTTTTTCGCGCCCGGTCACGTAGTACAAAATCTTTTTGGGCAGATACGATTTCTGGGCCATGGCGATGATCGACCTCATCCGCGCTTGATCGCGCCCCACATGAGCCGCCAGGGTGGACCACGGGGTGAAAAACCTCACGCACATGTGGTTGATATGACCGGGCCAGGCCTCCACGAGTGCCCCGGGGACGTCCCCGAACAGCCGGT
>JAKAJS010000066.1 GCA_021813685.1 Deltaproteobacteria bacterium
ACTTTATTCCCGGGCTATAATTTACCGAATTGCAGGGGAACAAGAGGTGCGGTTCGCCGAGGCCTCATTTCCTATTCTGATTTCTCGATCGGGGTTTTTTCATGTCAAAATCTCTTCTGATAGTCGAATCTCCCACCAAGGCCAGAACGCTCGAACGGTATCTGGGCAAGGACTTTATCGTCAAAGCCAGCGTGGGCCACATAAAGGACCTTCCGGGAAATAAGCTGGGGGTCGACCTGGATGGTGAATTCAAGCCGCAGTACCAGGTCATGGGAGGAAAGAAAAAAGTAATCGATGAGCTCAAAAAGGCCGCCTCCAAAGCAGACACGGTCTACCTTGGCCCCGACCCTGACAGGGAGGGGGAAGCCATAGCCTGGCACATTGCCGAAGAGATCGGCGCCGCGGGAAAGCCGCTCAAAAGAGTCCTTTTCTATGAGCTGACGCGCAAGGCGATTCTCGAGGCGATCGAAAAGCCAAACGAGCTCGATGTGAAACTCTATGAGGCGCAGCAGGCGCGGCGAATCCTCGACCGGCTCGTGGGCTACATGATCTCGCCGCTTCTGTGGGAAAAAGTGCGCGCAGGGCTCAGTGCGGGAAGGGTGCAGTCGGTCGCCCTGAGACTGATTTGCGAGCGGGAAGAGGAGATCCACGCCTTCGAAAAAGAGGAATACTGGACGATCGAGGCGCAGCTCAAAGCGCTTGCCGATGCAGCAATTGCCCCCGCTCCCGCTTTCGGGGCGCAGCTCCTCCGGTTTAAGAAGAAAAAGTGCGCGATCGCCACACAGGAGGAAGCCGAAAAACATCTGCGGGCGATCAGATCGGCTGCCTGGACAGTCGGCGCGATCGAAAAGAAGCAGCGGCAGAAAAACCCGTCCCCGCCGTTCATCACCAGCACCCTCCAGCAGGATGCGGCCCGCAAATTTCATTATTCGGCCAAGCAGACGATGAGCATCGCCCAGAAGCTCTACGAAGGGATCGAAATCGGGGACGAAGGCGCGGTGGGTCTCATCACCTATATGCGTACCGATTCCACAAGGCTTTCGAAGGATGCCACGGATGCGGTGCGGGAATTTATCGCAGGCCGGTGGGGGGAGAGCTACCTTCCTGCAAAAACGGTCGCCTACAAGTCGAAGGAAACCGCGCAGGGCGCTCACGAGGCGATTCGGCCAACCGATGTCGCCCGCACTCCGGAATCGATGGCAAAGTACCTCAGCCGCGAGCAGGCAAACCTCTATACCCTTATCTGGAAAAGGTTCGTGGCGTGCCAAATGACTGCTGCCCTCATCAATCAGACAACCGTCGATATCTCCGCAGGCGACTATCTCTTCCGGGCGACCGGCTCGGTAATCGCCTTTCCCGGTTTTCTGACCCTCTACGAAGAGGGGCAGGATGAGCCGGAGAGCGGAAAATCAGACGAAAGGCTCCCCGATCTCACCGAAGGTCAACTCCTCGAGCTTCTTGCACTCGATCCGAAGCAGCACTTTACGCAGCCTCCGCCGCGCTATACGGAAGCCACTCTCATAAAGACCCTCGAAGACCTCGGGATCGGCCGGCCGAGCACCTACGCGAGCATCATCTCCACCATCCTGGACAGGGAATATGTCTTGCGCCTCAAACAGCGGTTGTCGCCAACCGAACTCGGAATGATCATCAATCGCCTGGTCTCGGCGAACTTTCCCGACATTGTGGACACGAAATTCACCGCCAACATGGAAAAGAGCCTCGATGAAGTCGAACATGGCGACCGCAGCTCCAGCCACCTGCTGCACGACTTCTACGGCCCCTTTTCGCAAACCCTGGAATCGGCGCGCAAGGGCATGGCCAACTTCAAGGGCTCGGGCTGGCCGACCGAGCTCACCTGCCCGCGCTGCGGAAAGCCCTTGAGCATCCGGCTTAGCCGCAGCAACGGCGCGTTTCTTGCTTGTAGTGGATATCCCGGCTGCTCCTTTACTTCCGACTATGAGCGCGATGAGAAGGGACACATTCACCTGGTCGAGGCCAAACAGCCCGAGGCGACCGGGGAGGTGTGTGAAAAATGCGGTAAACCCATGGCGCTGAAACGCGGCCGCTTCGGCGAGTTTCTCGCCTGCACCGGATATCCGGCGTGCCGGAATACGCGGGCGGTCTCCTCCGGCATACACTGCCCGCGCGAGGGGTGCACGGGGGAGCTTGTCGCACGCACCGGAAAGCGCGGCAAGTTCTATGGGTGCAACAAGTATCCCGAGTGCAAGATGCTCTTCCAGGGCGAGCCGGTTAAGGAAAGCTGTCCTTTGTGCAATGCGCCCGTGCTTTTCCGCAAAGGATCGAAGACCGGCAGCGCCACCCTTTTTTGTATAAATCCCTCCTGCAGTTTCAAAAAGAAGGAGGAACCCGAAGAGGAACAGGCAAAAAACGGATAAGCAGATGAACGAACTCCTTGTCGCATCCATCCCGCAGGTGGGGGGGCAGATCGCAGCCTTCATGTTGGGCGCCGTCTTCGGCAGCTTTTACAATGTGGTCATTCACCGGTTACCATTAGGTCAGTCGATCGTTCGCCCGGCCTCCCGGTGTCCGGGTTGCGGCGAGGCCATTGCACCCTATGACAATATTCCTGTGGCAAGCTTTCTTTTTCTCGGCGGAAAGTGCCGCCACTGTAAGTCGCCGATCTCTTTACGCTATCCGCTCGTTGAGGCCGTAAGCGGCCTTCTGGCCCTGTTTCTTTTCCGTCGCTACGGACTGCATCCGCAACTGCCCATCGAATTTCTGTTCTGCTCGCTCCTGTTGATCATCACCATGATCGATCTCGACACCATGGAAATCCCCGATGTCCTGTCGCTTCCGGGCATCGTGCTCGGTCTTGCCTTTTCTCTTCTCACCCCGCGCCTCACCTTCTATCAGTCCCTTCTGGGCATATTCGCGGGCGGGGGGACCTTTTATCTGATCGCAGCCGGCTATTCGCTGGTGCGGCGTAAGGAAGGCCTTGGCGGGGGCGATATCAAGCTTCTGGCCATGATCGGGGCCTTCTTGGGCTGGCAGGGGGCGGCCTTTACGGTGTTTGCGTCCTCCGTTTTAGGCATGATTGTTGCTATCCCCCTCCTGTGGAGATCCGGAAAAGGCCTCGGCTCGGCCCTGCCCTTCGGTCCCTTTCTCGCTGTGGGTGCGGTCTGCTATCTCTTCTGGGGCGAGCTTCTCTGCCACTGGTACTTTTCCACTCTGCTTGGAATGTAACAAAAAAATGACGCGCAGCTGCTTTTTCGTGTCGGAAATCTCGCAGGACTCGGGGGAATTCGATCTGCCCCAGCCCCTGTCGCGGCAGCTCGACTCGGTGCTGCGGGTGAGGGCCGGAGAGACGATCGAACTTCTCGACGGCCGGGGTGAGGCGTGGGAGTGCCTGATAACGGCCATCCGCCGCGGGAGCGTGCGCGTACGGGTTATCGGAAAACTCGACGGACCGGCGCGCGAATCAAACCTTTCGGTCACACTGGGCGTTGGGATCGCCCGGCCTGACACGATGGACCTGATCGTACGACAGGCGACCGAACTCGGCGTGGGAAGGCTCGCGGTCTTTCGCGCGGCAAGAAGCCAGTACGGCCCGGCCGAAAAGAAGAAGGAACGGTGGGGGAAAATTGCGAGCGAGGCTGTGTGCCAGTGCGGGCGGAGGCTCCCTCCGGAGATTATCCTTTTCGAAGACCTGGCCCATTTTTTGGCCGGATGCGAAGCGGACCCTGCGGGGGGCTCTCTCAGGATATTTGCCCGGGAGCGCGAACCCGGGGCCGGGCCCAAAAACCTGGCCGAACGGTGGAAGAACGCTGCAATTTCCCGGGTGACGGCGGCTCTTGGTCCTGAAGGCGGTTGGGAGAGCCCGGAGTGCTCGGCGCTGATCGACGCCGGGTTTGAGCCGGTCAGCCTGGGTCCAAGGATATTGCGCATGGAAACGGCCGTGGTCGCCCTTATTTCCTCCATCCAGTTGCTGTGGGGCGATATGGGGGAAGGCCTTTCGGGCGGCTGAGAGCGGCGATGTAAACCAGTTTTGATGGAGCAAGGGAGGACACTCATGAAATGCGCTAAATGCGGCTACGTCAGTTTCGATCACCTTTCCGAATGCAAAAAGTGCCAGGCGAGCATGGCGGCCGTAAGAGAGGCTTTGGGGTTTTCTGCGGCAAAACCTGCGGCGCCCTCCCTGCTCGGATCTCTTCTTGGCGCCTCCCAATCCCTGGCGGAGAGCCATGCCGCCGCCGATAGCCAAACACACGTCGCCTTCAATCCGCAGGAAGATATCGGCAGCGTCCTGAGCGAGGGGTTCATGAGTGAGCCGGCATCTGCCCATCCCGCGGAGGCGGAGGAAGACTTCAGCCTGCTCGATCTCTCCGATGAGGAACTCGAATCGCTGATTGTCAAGGACACGTTTACAAACGAAGAAGGGGAAGACCTGCAGCCGACCGGGGAGATTGCTTTTTCCCCTTCTGCCGAAATAACCCTGCCGGAGCCCGCTGGTGAATCCCCTCTCGAGGAACAGGTTCTTAGTTTCGACGATTTTCACGAAGCTTCCGAAAAACCCGCCCCGGTCGCCCCCGATTTTGACGGCGAGTCGCTACGACTTGAAGACGGGCCGGTGCTCTCGTTGGAATTCGAGCATGCGGCGCCCCCGGCCGCTGACGGCGATTTTGTCATCGACCTGTCGGAAAGCGAACTCGAAACCCTGCTAAAGCGACTCGAAGGCGCTCCCAATGAGGAGGCCTGAAGCGCGGGCGTCGATTTTCGGTTGACAAGGAGCCGGGATTCGACTACATTCGGTTGCTTGTGGCGAGGTAGCTCAGTCGGTAGAGCAGTGGACTGAAAATCCTCGTGTCGACAGTTCGATTCTGCCCCTCGCCACCAGAATTTTCAAGGGGTTACGGCTTCAGCACCGTAGCCCCTTTTTTTTCGGGGCGAAAATCTGCCGTCATCTTCCCGCATTGACCTGCATTTGTTCCCTCTACCTCATATAACGCGAAAAAGAAGATCAAATTAGATGGATAGTGAAGGCATCTTTCTGGCCAAGCGGCGCTAATGTGCATAAAATAGCAAACGCGGACAGGAGGGCTTATATGGCAGAACCGGCAAAAAGGAATGCAGGATACGATGATCTTTTGAGTATTCCGGACAACATGACCGGAGAAATCATAGGCGGAGAGCTGATCGTGACCCCCAGGCCCGCGCATAGGCACATCTTCGCAGCCTCACGCCTGGGGGCGGACTTATTCCGCCTTACCAGCTTGGCCGGGGAGGCCCCGGGGGCTGGATACTCCTGGCCGAACCGGAGATTCATTTCAGCTCGAAAGACATAGTAGTGCCGGATTATGCCGGATGGAGAAAGGAAAGGTTTGCCACTCCCGCCGGAGAGCACCGTTATACGGTCATCCCTGATTGGATTTGTGAAATCCTTTCGCCTAGTACTGCTCAGAGGGACAGAATCGTTAAGATGCGGCTCTTTGCCCAATATCGGCTCCCGTATGTGTGGCTGATCGATCCTGAGCTTAAATCTCTGGAGGCATACAAGCTCGAACACGGCAAATGGTCCCGCGTGGACGCGCATTACGAAAATGACAAGGTGCGCGCCGAACCGTTTTTGGAAATAGAGTTTGCTCTCGACGTCCTCTGGGCGGAAAAACCGAGCATCCAGCCCGATAAAACTGGAGGAATGCCAATGGCCGAGGCTGCAAAAAAGAAAGCGACTTACGAGGACCTTTACGATATCCCTGAAAACATGACGGGAGAGATCCTCGATGGAGAGCTGGTCGTCCATCCGAGACCGCCGAGAAGGCATATCCATGCCGCCTCCGCTTTGGACAAAACAATAGGTCCGCCCTATCAATTTGGTAGAGAAGGCGGCCCCGGAGGATGGATTATTCACGTCGAACCGGAGATTCAATTGGGAGAACACACCATGGTTCCCGACCTGGCCGGATGGAGGGTGGAAAGATACCTCTGGGAAGAGGACCAAAACCCGATCTCGGTTGCGCCCGACTGGATTTGCGAAATTCTCTCCCCGTCCACCTGCCAGCTCGACAAAATGAAAAAGATGCCATTCTATGCCGATCATGGAGTCGAGCATTTGTGGCTGCTCGATCCGGCTGCAAAGATCCTGGACACCTACCGACTCAAATCGAATGGATGGCTTCCCGTTGCCCGATTCCGTGGAGATGACAAGGTGCGGTCCGAACCTTTTCAGGAAATCGAATTCGACCTCGCGAGATTTTATTGGAGTATCTTTCCCCAAAAATGGGCAAATATTGTGATCTGGGTCATATAATCAATCCTGCGGCTCCGAACAAAGAGGATATTGAAGTTCACCCTGAGGTCGAGGATAAAAAGGCAGTCTTTGCTTTGGAGGTGGATTCTTTGCATCTTGGGAAAAGCTTTCTACTTAAGCCGGGAAGCTACAAACTCCGTCTCCTCATGACTTCCGCAAATTCCTCGCCAATAAAAAAAGATGTCGAAATCACGATTGCTGGCGATTGGTTTGACGACCGGGAAAAGATGTTTTGCGATGGAGTTTCAATAAGATGAATCGGGATAGATAGCAGCCCCACACAATTCGTCAAAGAGGAGCTTTTTCAGGTCACTTTTTTACAATTTCGAGTTGTTTTCGAATCAAATCGCAGAGGCTGTCCTTCAGTTCGGCATGACGAGGGACAGGGGCTCTCTTGCCGGTTTTCGGATTCATGTAGATGTCGTGGCGACCTCCATGGCGTTTCAGGAAGCATCCTGATTGAATCAGTTCACGTATAAAGGCTTGCCGGTTCACACTTCCACCACAAGCTCTTTAACATGGGCGTCGGGGCGAGGTATCGATTCTTCATCTGCCATCATCATCTGGTAGGCGTCGCGTATATTTTCCTCCAACTCATCCATTGACTCGCCTTGGCTGAAAATACCGGGAACTTCTTTGAGCCTGCCGACATACCATCCATCATCCATCCAATATTCCAGCGTGAAATGCCTCAACATGGCCAAACTCCCATGGTTCTCAACATTTTGGGCGGCACAGATTCCCGACCATCCTTTTAGTATAAATTCACAAGTTAAACCACTGTAACTTTTTTGTAACCGCTAACATCAAAAATTTCATTTCAAAACAGAACAAAACCAAAAATAGGTTGAAATTTGCGGTTTTACCCTCCGACTGAAATGTTCAGATGACTTCGACGTTCAGCGAACTGAAAAACTCGGCGACCTGGGCCATCGGTGCCCCGGTGAGGCCCTGGGTGCCTGCGTGAGGGGCAAACGACCGCTATCACCGGCGGGCTTGTCCGAAGCGGTTGTGATTGCGGCGCCATGCTCATACCACGGGCGACGGCGGAGATGATCCGGACCCAGTTTAATGAAAGCTATTTACCTTCAGGCCCGATGTTTATTCCTTGCAGGGAAATTTAGTGGCAATTCCGCCCCTGTGGGTCGGTTATCGAGCGCGGCGATGTTCCAAAATGGAGCGATCCAAATCTCAGCAGCCGGGCCTCCGCCTCTGCTTCTACGCGTGCTCCGGCCCCGAAATGTAGGACTTCCCGCCGAAAGAAACCCTGCTCACCTTGCCCTGCTTTCCGAGCCTTTCCGATTCCTGCTCCACCCGCGCAACGGATACTCCGAGAGAGGCTGCGAGTTCGGCAACCGTGCAGGGCCGTCTTTCGACGGTTTCTACTATTCTTTGCTCAAGGTCGCGATCCGTGCCGGTTTGCCCCTGCGACTGAAATGTTCCGATTATTTCGACGTGTAGCGAGCTGAAAAACCCGGCGACCCGGGTCATCTCTTCCCCGGTGAGGCCCCGGGTTCCTTCGTGGGCGGGGGGGCGAACGACGGTGTTTAGTTCGACCCTGTCGGGTGCGATCGACGCGATGACTGCAGCCATTGCGGAAAGTTCCTCCGGGCCGTCGTTTATTCCGCGGGCGAAGAGCGCCTCGATGTGGAGCTGTCCTTTGTACTCTTTGCGAAACGCGCGGATTCCCTCGATGATCCGTCCGATTTCGAGGCTGGGGTGGGGTCTGTTGATTTTGTGGAAAACGGCCGCTGTTACCGCATCGATTGAGGGGACGACCCGGTCGGCTTTGAGGAGCCCTTGCCGCACCTCGGGTTTCCACAGCAGGGAGCCGTTTGTGAGGACGATCAGGGGGATTTGCGGATACGCCTTCTTGATCGCGCTGATGAGCTCTCCCATGGGGTCGTAAAGGGTTGGCTCCCCGGCGCTCGAAAACGTGAAACAATCAGCGCCGTTGGGGTTTTTTCGGGTAAAGGCGCCCAGCTCCTCCAGCACCTCGGAGCAGTCGATGAAGTTTTTCCGCGTGACGCTGAGGCAGGTGGTAGGGCCCGACTCGCAATAAATGCAGTCGAAGGAGCATGTTTTGGCGGGGATGACGTCAATTCCCAGAGATCTTCCAAGACGCCGGGAGGGTACGGGCCCGAAAATGGATTTCATAAGTAATCCGAAATGTTGTAAGGATATAAAGTCAATTCGCGTCCAGGAATTATATTGGTCCCCGCACGTCCCGTCAAGGTCGGGGAAAGACGCCGCTTTCTTCGCGTCTTCGTGTGAGGATGTCTTCCGCACGATCCGCTTCTCGCCTCCCGCTTCCGTCTTTTTGCTTCCAAAACAGTCGGAAATAATTTACTTATTAAATGTTTAAGGTGAAGAAAAACACCATTCCGCCGGAGGGAAAATACGAAAATGCGAAGCGATCTGATGAAAAAAGGTGCCGAGAAGGCTCCTCATCGTTCCCTGTTTAAAGCCATGGGATACACGCAAGCCGAACTCGACAGGCCCATCATCGGAGTGGCCAATTCGGCAAACGAAATCATTCCCGGCCACATCCATCTGGACAAGATCGCCGAGGCGGTAAAGGCGGGCATCCGCCATGCGGGTGGAACTCCCGTCGAATTCAGTACGATTGGCGTTTGCGACGGGATTGCAATGAATCACACCGGGATGCGCTACTCGCTGGCAAGCCGCGAGTTGATAGCCGATTCGGTGGAAATCATGGCGACCGCCCATCCTTTCGACGGCCTGGTACTGATTCCCAATTGCGACAAAATAATCCCCGGGATGATGATGGCGGCTCTACGGCTCAACATTCCCGCGATTATGGTGAGCGGGGGACCGATGCTTGCGGGACGTGCGGGCGGAAAGCCGATCGATCTCATCTCGGTGTTTGAAGGGGTGGGGGCGCTCAAGGCGGGGCAGATCTCCGCCGAAGAACTCGAAGAACTCGAAGAGCAGGCCTGCCCCGGGTGTGGGTCGTGCGCCGGAATGTTTACGGCCAATTCGATGAACTGTCTGGCTGAGGCCATCGGGCTTGCGTTGCCCGGAAACGGAACGATTCCCGCGGTTACCGCCGCCAGGATTCGGTTGGCCAAAGAAGCCGGGATGAAGATCATGGAGCTTGTGGCAAAGGATCTGAAGCCGCGCGAGGTGGCCACCATGGCCGCATTCAAAAACGCCATTGCAGTCGATATGGCGCTGGGCTGCTCGACCAATACGGTGCTTCACGTACCGGCGATTGCAAACGAGGCCCAAATCCGCCTGGATCTGGGCGTCTTTAACGATATCAGCGCGCGCACCCCGCACCTGTGCAGCCTGCGGCCGGGGGGCGCCCATTTTCTGGAAGACCTCCACTCGGCCGGCGGGGTACAGGCGGTGATGAAGGAGCTTTCCCGCCGCGACCTGATCGATCCGACCCCCGTCACCGTTACCGGAAAAACGGTTGGCGAAAACCTCAAAAATGTGCGTATTCTCCGCTCCGAGGTTATCCGCTCTCTCGAAAATCCTTATCATAATGTAGGAGGTATTGCCGTGCTTTACGGCAATATTGCACCCGAAGGCGCTGTGGTAAAGCAGTCGGCCGTAGCGCCCGAGATGCTTGTCCGAAAGGGCAGGGCGCGGGTTTTCGAAAGTGAGACCGAAGCGGCGACCGCTATTTTGGACGGCCGTATCGTCGCCGGAGACGTGGTGGTCATCCGCTACGAAGGGCCCAAGGGGGGGCCGGGCATGCAGGAGATGCTGACCCCGACCGCCGCCATCATGGGGCTGGGTTTGGGGCTCGATGTGGCGCTCATTACCGACGGCCGCTTTAGCGGCGGAACCCAGGGGGCCGCCATCGGCCACATTTCCCCCGAGGCCGCCGTGGGAGGTCCGATCGCCTTGATCGAGGAAGGCGATGAGATCCTGGTGGACATTCCCGGGAAAAAATTGGATCTTTTGGTCGAAGAGGGTGAAATGGCAAAACGAAAACAGGCGTGGAAGCCGCGTGAGCCCCGGATCAAGAGCGGCTATCTTGCCAGGTATTCTCGCATGGTCACCTCGGGTGCCCGAGGCGCTGTTTTGCTGAATGAATAGGATTCGTCGCTTCGGGCGGCGCTTCCTTCTGAGGGTTTCCAGTGGGTTATGTTTTTAGCCGGGAAGATGCCGAGCGCCTCGAGCGGTGGTTTCGCTCCGCTCGGGGACAAAAAGCGCTGGAAATGGAGCAGGGGCTTTTTACGAAGGTTTGGAAGCCCATCTCTTCCCAGCGCGTCCTGGAGGTCGGCTGTGGGACCGGCGTTTTCCTGGAATGGTTCCGGTCGCAGGGACATATGGTGACCGGGCTCGATCCTTCGGAGGCCTGCCTGGAGATGGCGCAGGGCAGGCTGGGCCATACGGTGCGGCTTGCGCAGGGGTTTGCCGAGAGCCTGCCCTATGAGGACAATGAATTCGATACTGTGGCCCTCATAACGACGCTCGAATTTGTCGATGAACCCTACGCGGCGCTCAGGGAAGCCTTCCGGGTGGCACGCAGAAACGTGCTCGTCGGTGCGCTCAACCGGTTTTCGATGGGCGGCCTGCATTATGGCGTAAGAAGTTTCTGGAAAAATTCGATCTATAGCCACGCCAGATTCTTTAGCGTTTTCCAGTTGAGCAGGATGTGCGACCGGATTCTGTACGGGGCTGTTCCCATCGAGTGGCGAACCTGTTTTTCCTATCCTCTGCCGCTGCTTCCCTACCTTGACTTTGTGCAGCGAATTCCTCTTTCGCAACACACCCCCTTTGGACTCTTTATCGCGATGCGGGTTGACATGCGATGCCGCGTACGCACGGTGCAGAACCCCGTTTTCGAAGAAATCCCGGCGGGGGCTAAAGTCTCGGCCCACTCCCTGGGGTGCTGGCGGGCTTCCGCAGGCGCCTCCGAAAATTGGTGTGATCCCGGCATCTGAAGGGGAGCGAACATGAAAGAGGCGATGTGCTACACCCGGATAGAAAACGACCGGGTGCACTGTTTTCTTTGCTCGCAGCACTGCCGCATCGAACCGGGGGGAACTGGAAAATGCGGGGTGCGTCAAAACAGGGACGGCAAACTCTTTAGCCTGGTCTATGGAAAGCTGGTCGCAAGCCACGTAGACCCGGTGGAAAAAAAGCCGCTCTTTCATTTCCTGCCCGGCTCGACGAGTTATTCGATCGCCACGGTGGGGTGCAACTTCGAATGTGCGTTCTGCCAGAATGCCGACATATCGCAGCCGCCCCGCATCTCGGGCGGAATCTACGGCCGGGACGCCTCGCCGCGGGAAATCGTCGAACAAGCCCAACAGGAGGAGTGCGCCTCGATCTCCTACACCTACACCGAGCCGACGATCTTTATGGAGTTTGCTCTCGATGTGGCTGCCCCGGCAAAAGAGCGCGGGCTCGAAAACATCTTCGTTACCAACGGCTATATGAGCAGGGAGGCCCTCGATGCCGCAGCCCCTTTTCTCGGCGCGGCCAACGTGGACCTCAAGTCCTTTAGCGATGCGTTTTACCGGGAAAAATGCGGCGCCTCTTTGAAACCTGTTCTCAAGACCCTGGAAGGGATGAAGAAAAAGTCCATTTGGCTCGAAGTCACAACACTCCTCATTCCCGGCGTAAACGACAGCGAGACCGAGTTGAAGCAAATCGCCCGTTTCCTGGCAGGCCTTGGCCCCGAAATCCCCTGGCACGTCAGCCGCTTTCATCCCGCCTATCGCATGATGGACGTCCGGGCGACACCGGTTGAGACGATCAGGAAGGCCCGGCAAATCGGCCTGGAGGCCGGTCTGCGCTATGTGTACACGGGCAATGTTCCCGGAGACGACGGGGAAAACACCTTCTGCCATTCCTGCGGGGCGCTTCTGATCGCCCGCATCGGGTACTCCGTAAAGAAGCGAAACCTTGCGGGCGGGGTATGTGCAACCTGTGGGACGGCGCTCGCCGGGGTCGGACTGGATTGAGAAAAGACCTGCTGCTCGAGATCTACCGCACCCTTCTGAAGACCTCGGGGCCGCAAAACCGCTTTCCCGCAGACCCCCCCTTCGAAGTCGTGCTGGGCGCGATACTGACCCAAAACACCTCGTGGAGCAATGTTGACGCGACGCTCGCAAACCTTCGGCAGTACGGATTGCTGCGCCTCGATCGCATAACCGGGCTGGATGCCCGGGAACTCGCCCCTCTCCTTCGCCCGTCGGGTTTCTATAGGCAAAAAGCCCAAAAAATCAAGGCCTTCTGCGATCATGTCGCAACGAAGTGGAACGGCTCCCTCGAAGAATTCCTCTCCCTGGAGACGGAAGCCCTTCGATGCGAGCTTCTCACCATCCGGGGTATCGGCCGGGAAACCGCCGACAGCATTGTTCTCTATGCTGCCGGGAAACCCTCCTTTGTCGTGGACGCCCATACCTGGCGCATATTCTCCCGCCACGCGTGGGGGGAGGGATCGGTTCGCTATGAGGTGGTGCGGGAATGCGTGTTGG
>JAKAJS010000228.1 GCA_021813685.1 Deltaproteobacteria bacterium
GCTGAAGATAACCCCGGCGGTGTGTCTTTCCTGTGGATTCCGATTCGAGGCGAGAAACCGGTTTTCCTCCCCGGGGAGGTGCCCCAGGTGCAAGGGCGAACATATTCAGGACCCGAAGTACGTTGTTTGAATAAAATATTTCCCGGCAGCACTATCGGCCGCGCAAGGGGTGAACAGAAAGCGGGGTCCCGAAAAATGGCAAAAAACGAGGGTACTACCCCCCCCGAGGTAGTACCCATACGTCATGAGACGTCATCACATGGCCGGACGCATTATCGGCGCCCGTGGGGAGCGGCATGAGGAGCTGCGTGAGGGGCGAAATGTGGAGCGGCAAAATGCGGGGCTCCGGCGTAGTGAGGAGCCGCGAAGTGAGGAGCTCTGGCAGCATGTGGAGCAAAATTATGAGCAGCATGATTTGCGGCAAAATGAGGCGCTCTGGCTGCGTGCGGAGCGGAATAATGAGGCGCGCGCCGTGCTGCGGCAAAGCCATGGTTGCCGAAGCGCGAGGCTGCATTTGCTCCATGAGGCGTAACACCTCGAGCCGATGCAGTTCCACCGTGTCTAAGACCCTGTTCGATGGAAGCTGCCGAAGGCCGGTGAAATGCATGGCCTGAAGCAGCCGGCGCCTGTCGGGGTGCAGTCCCCCGTGCGAAATTGGCCCGGTTCGTTCTCTGGGCGGTATTGTTCCGGAGCTGGTTCCTTGCCAATGTCCCTTGGCGTGCGCCCGCCGCAGATGTGCCCGTCCTTCCGGCAACACCCGCTTGTCGGGCTCCTCCGGCCCGAGTAGCCGCAGCGTGAAACCCCGGCAATGGCGGCCTCCATGCGGCTGCCCGCCCGCCGTGCCTCAATGCGGCGGTTCTCACCGGGTCCGCAACTCCTCTTGCGGCCGCCCTCGTGAGATTCGCCGTCCGGAGGGCGCTGCGGGTGATATTGAGGTTTGTCGAGTTGATATTGACTGTACGGTTGACGTTTATGAATACGTCCCTGTCTCCCCAGTTCCAATACCCCCAGCCCCAGTTCCAGAACGGGCTGACGGTCACAGCCGGAAACCATCCGAAAAGGCCGACGGTGATAACGGGTTCTCCGAAAGGATAATAGGCGAAGGGAGGATATCCCGGCCACCACCAGGCCCCGTAAACGACCAGCGGATTGTAATAGGGAACATAGACGTAATCGGGATTCACAGGCTCGATCTCGATATCATGCTCCACAACAACGACCTTCTGCTGCGGAGTTGAATTGAGATTGCCCTGTGCATACGCTTTATGTCGCAATTCCTGCACCGAGGCCATGACTTCCTGTTGCTGGGTCAGAAAAGCTTCCCCCAGATTCGTTGTCCAGTTCAGGTGCTTGTCCATCATCGCCAACACTTTCGGAAAAGGAACCAACGCTTTTACGCTCAGGTCCCAATCCATACTGTTCAGCGCTTCATTTATCCGAGCCCTGCTCCACCTCCTGTGTGCCCTTACCCACCGGTCCGCCTCCACCACCTGGTTTGGGTATGTTGACGCCAGGAGAACCTGCGCCAGAAGCGAATCAGGGTATAAGGCCACCGGGGCGAGCATCTGATCGATCTGTGCCCGGCTGAAATTCTGTCCCGCATTGTCGTCGCCTTGGGCCGGCTGGTCGAAAAAGGTCAGCATACCGACCAAAATCACCGCCGCTATCCCTCCAATGAGGGCAGGCACGACAAAATGCTTTCGGAACTTCCTCCCGGGGCCCCCTTGCTTGAATCTCAAATAGTTGCTCTTCATATTCGCTCCGATCTTCAGGAGGAGGAAAAAATCCTCCTCCCGAAATCAACCGGATGTCCCGGTCGTCTACTCGTGGGCATTACCCTTTAGCGTAAGGCCGGTTGCGAACCTCGCTACAGGCCTCATTGAAAAGCTCAGCCTCGGAGGAATGTCTACGGGATGTTAAACCCGAAAAACGGCGTGTTAATCGAAAATCCAGGTCCGTAGTAGTAGGAGTAGGGATACGGGTAATAGTAGGGTTCGTAGTAGTAGTATTGGACATACGGTCCGTCAAAGTCATAGTCATCTGCCCAGTAGCGGTGCCAGGCTACTGTCTCGTAAGAACTGTGAGTTGTCACCTGCGCCTGATCGCTGGAAATATTATACGCATGTGCGCGCGTAGTTGACCCGGAAAGGGCAAACAGCCCGACCAGTAACATCAGTGACAATGCATATATCAGTCGTTTCATACGTAACCTCCATATTCCAACGCATCCTTGCGCCTGTTGAAAAATCTATCGCTTCTTCCGGCCGGAGCCGGAAAAAGAAACGGGACGGAATTGTCACCCCACCCCGTATCAATAACGTAACCATTGTTGTTTACGACACAAGCAGTTGGTATTATGACAAAAGATTTCCGAGCAATCTCCTAGCAGCGGCCGGAGCTGCAAAGCTGGGCGTTTTTACGTTTCAATGCCGAGAGCAGCTCCTGAAATGATCCGTTCGTCAAAATCGAGTTGAACTGGGCATGATAGTTGACCGCCAGGCTCACTCCGCTGACGGAGACATCGTACACTTTCCAGGTACCGTCTTTGGGGTAGAGGAAATAGTCGAGATAAATGGGGTTGCCCTCATTGTAGATGGAAGCCTCAATGACGGCAGAGCCCGGGGATTTTGACTTCGTAGAGTAGGTGATCTTCTGTCCGGCGTATTTTTCGATGTCTCCGATGTAGGTGTTAAACAGCAGTTTACTGAATTGATGGGTAAATTCCTGCCGTTTTTCCTGCGAAACACTTTTCCATCGTGGGCCCACCGCAAGGCGGGACATTCGCTCGAAATCAAAGTATCCGTTGACCACCGACTGAATCTGCTTTCTGTCGGCACGACTATTTCCGGGGTTCTGCTTGAGTATGTTGAGGACCTGATCCGTACCCTTTTGGACCACGCTCCGGGGACTTTCGGCTGCGGCCGCAGGCGAAACCCACAGGCAAAGCGAGATCAAAAGGATGAAGTTTTTGTAAATACTCCATTTGCTCAGGGGGCCGTTTTTTGTGTTTGATGCACTCATACTATCCTCTCCTCCCATTTCGGGCTGACATCGAAATTTCGGAAACCCATCGCCGGTGTTCTTCTTACTGCGTGCGATGCCCGAAAAGTAATCCGGCGAGTTGCCTGCTAAGGCAAAGATATTCCTGTCTTTAAATATAAAACCATGTACTTGGGCAAGCAATTCGGTCTAATACTCGAGAAACGGGCTGGAGCCATTCCGCCGCCCGGGGGAGGCGGGCAGACTGAGGCCCAGCTTCGTGAATTCCGGACCGGAACGAGAAAACAGCGATCCCGAAATATCTTATTCCCTATGGCTCGGTACATTTGCTTCTTGAAGGAATGATTACATTTTAGCTGAAGTTCGATAGCCAAATGTTTCAAACTGAAAAAGATCACGAAGGAGTTTGCGATGAAATATTTTGTAATGCCGGTTTTACTCGGCCTGTTTATTCTGCTGGGATCGGTGAATGCCAGGGCGGTGCCTACGGTGTCGGAGATGAACCGCCTGCAAAGTGCAACCGCTCTTTTTGAGCAAATGCCTGGGATGATTCCACCCTATGTTCTGCGTCACGCGCAGGGCATAGCCGTAATCCCCGGAGAACTCAAAGCCGGCTTTATCTTCGGGGGGGAGTTGGGCAATGGAGTCATGGTGGCCCGCCTTCCGAATGGAAGATGGTCGGCTCCCTCTTTCATCACGATGGGAGGCGCCAATTGGGGCGCTCAAATCGGCGGGGAGGTACGGAACATAGTTCTCATTTTCAACACGCCCGCCAGTGTGGCCTTGGCTGAGAGCGGAAATCTCACGCTGGGCGCAGGGGCTTCGATTACGGCCGGCCCTGTTGGGACGGGCCTCGGGGTGAACACCCGGATGCCGGCGGTATATTCTTATGTGAGCAGCGCCGGAGCCTACGTCGGAGCGACTTTGAACGGGTCTGTTCTGGCAACCGATTACGGTGCAAACAGAGACGTGTACGGAATGGCCAACCCTCTGCGCTTACGGGCGAGCGCCGCTCCGGGAGCGACCCGAAGTTTTACCTGTTCCATCGCCAGGGCTACCGGCGCTTCGGAACGGGTTTGTGGCTAAGGTTTGAGGTTCTCCCTGTCATTGGGGGCTGCTAAACAGGAAGGGGGTGAGCGTATCGGTGTTGAAATGTCCACGATCGAATTCGGGGCTGTGTACGATCGCAGAGCCAAGGGGAATCGTCGTCTGGACACCCTCGATTTCAAACTGAGTCAACGAGTGTTTGAGACGATCGATCGCTTCGCGCCGGTGCGCCCCCCTCAACGATCAACTTTGCCGGCATGGGGTCGTAGAAGGGCCATAAGTGATCCAATCGGAGGTGCCGAGATCGCTCAGTGCCCCCCCGAAATGGTATGGTCTCTTTGGCCATAGATGCCGTAGTAAGTCTGGACCGGAAGCTTTTGAGAACAGCTCACCCAAACCGGTTTTCTCATGGTCCATCGCTTCCTGGAATCGAAGTCACCTTATCACGATTGCCACGGCAGTCATAGGGCGGAGTAGGTCAGGTTTTTATTGAGAAACCCTATGGATTGATGGATAATATCGGACAAAAATCTTAATGGGCTCCATATCCGAATAGACTGAGCCGGGAGCGGGAAAATGACTGAGCGTATCAAAAAGGCCAACAAAACCTATTGTGACGGCCATGAACAAGAGGGCATAGAGGTTTGCAGCTTCGAAGAAATGCCTGGCTGGCAACTGTATATGAAGGGCGAAATAGGCGAAGATGAACTTCCCGACCGGGCCAGAAAGGAACTGGCGGAAATGGACCGGACTTTCGGCAAATACCTGCGGGAAGACGAAGGAGGTCCCGGGCGAAAGGAAAAGGAAAAAGAGCCGCTGGATGAAAGAGCGGCAATTGCCAAAAAGATCTACCGCAAGGCCTGCGTGGATTCCGGCATGAGCCCCTGCTTTTTTAAAAATTTTTCGACCTGGCAACAATTCGTGCACGGGGAAATAGGCGAAGCCGAGTTCTACGAAAAGGCAAGGGAGGAAATCCGCAAGATCGGCGCCGAGCACAGAGGAGAATGAGAGCGCATTCGCAAACGACGAACTGCTCGTGCCTCCACTGATAAAAAGTTTCCATTCATGATGCATCTTATAGATGTCCGGAAAGTGTTCAATGCCGGAAAACCCAATGAATTTTCAGCCATTCGGGGCATAAACCTGAAGATCGTTCCCCAAAGCGTCACCGTTTTCAAGGGGCCCAGCGGTTCGGGAAAAACGACCCTTTTAGGCCTGATCGGCTGCATGGCCAGGCCTACCTCCGGTCGCATCTTCCTGGGGGAAAAAGAGCTGAGCAGCCTTCCTGAAAGATTTCTGACTGAAATCCGGAGAAAAACTTTCGGCTTTATTTTCCAGCAATATAATCTGGTAAAAGGCATTTCGGTCCTGGAGAATGTGATGCTTCCCGCCTATCCCGTGGGCGAACCGCGAACATCTTTGAAAAAGCGGGCGCTGGACCTGCTCGAGCTGTTGAGTATCGGAGAAAAGGCCGGAACCAGGATCGAATGGATCTCCGGGGGGGAGGCCCAGCGGGTGGCCGTCGCCAGGGCGTTGATCAACAACCCGTCCATCATCATTGCCGACGAGCCTACCGCGCATCTGGATACCACGCTGTCCCTGGAGCTGGTGAACATTCTGGGCGGGCTAAAAAAAGAGGGAAAAACCGTGCTCATCGCCAGCCACGACCCGCTCGTTTGCGAGTCCGGGATTGTCGACTATGTCATTCAGTGCCGGGATGGCAAAGTTGCCGGACAAGACCCATGATTCTTCATCCCGCCATCATCGCCCTTTTCCTGTCTTCCCTTCTGATGGTGGTTCTGATTGTTTACGCCGCCTGGTATGGCATCCGGGTTCTACGCAACTGGGATATCACCAGCGGGAGCGATCTCCAGTTGGTTCTCGAAAGACGAACCTATTTGATTTCCATCATTCTCACCTATGTCTTTGCTTTCGAGCTCCTCTCCTTATTTCTCTTTATTTATACCGCCGACCATCTCCATACTCTCTTTATCGGGGCAATGTGCGCGGCTGGAACCTTGAAGGTCAACGATTATGGGTATCCGACCCTCCTTTTCAAAGTGGGGAATTTCATAGAAGCCGGTCTCTGGCTCATCATGAACCATGCAGACAACCAGGCGCACGACTACCCTTTGATCAAAAAGAAATACCTGCTCCTGCTGATCATTACGCCGACGATTCTGATGGAGGTATTTCTACAGACAAAATATTTCCTGCTTCTTCGTCCCCGCGTCCTCACATCCTGTTGCGGAACGATCTTCAGACCGTCCGGTAACACCTTGAGCGGAGACCTTGCGGCCCTTCCGCCGATCCCCATGGAAATCGCTTTTTATGTGATTCTGGCGGTCAATATAGCGACAGCACTCTATTTTTATCTGAAAAACAAAGGCGGTTTTCTCTTTGGCGTCCTGAGTCTCGCCCAGTTTATCATTTCCGTTGCCGCCGTTGTGTCGTTCATTTCCCCTTACTTTTATGAACTCCCCACGCACCATTGCCCTTTTTGTATCTTGCAGGGGCACTACGGCTACATCGGCTATCCTCTCTACACCGCTCTTTTCGGCAGCGTGGTGACCGGGACGGGAGTGGGGATGTTGAGCCCCTTTAAAAATATCGAGAGTCTTTCGAAAACCCTGCCGCCGTTTCTAAAGAAACTGGCCCTGGTTTCCATCGTCCTGACTATTGCCTTCCTGGCGCTCGTGACATATCGAATACTCTCTACGGATTTTATTCTGCAAAGTTGGAAAAGCGTTACGCCCGCATGACCGCGTCCGGATCGATTATGGCGGCCGCCCATGACGGAATGATCGTCGCGACGGTATACGGCACGACGGATAAAAAAAAGATCGTGGCCACCTGGAAGGGGTCGATAAAAGGGATCAGCCGAAACTCCGGATACAGAACGGCCCATCCTTTCAAGGCCGGCTCGAAGAGAAACGAATGGGAAAAAAATACATGGCAGTAGGCGAGAATCGTTCCCGCCAGAAAGGCCGAAAGGGATATGACCAGTCCCTCCCAGAATTTCATGAGAATCACGTCGGAGGTCTCCCACCCGATCGCCTTCAAAATTCCGATTTCTCTTCTTTCCTCCTGGCTCAAACCCGAGGCCTTGTCCCAGGCAAAAATGAGAAAGGCCAGCATCATGGCGCTCAGGAAAAAAACCATCATTCCGCTGCGCCAGTTGAAGATGCTGTCATAGGTTCTCAAGATGTCTTCCCGGAGAACGATCCGGGTGTCGGGAAACCGCTCGGAAACCTTCCCGGCGATGGTGGAAAGCTCCAGCGGGTTTCTCACCCGGACGACGATATCCGAGGCCTCTTTCTGGGGTATTCCGAAAATCTTTCGGAAGTCGGCTTCCGACATCAATACCAGGTCCGAAGAGACCAGTTCGGACGCCGAAGAGAAAACATCCCGGATTTGCAACATTACCATTGAACCGTCACAGGCGCTGAATCCCAGATAATCGCCCGGATAGAGAAGCCGTGCCCTGGAGACACCCTTGCCGATAACGATGCTGCGGGGTCCGTACTTGAATTTCTCGGGTACCATGAGCGTATAGTTGGCGCCGCTGACAGGATCGTAATAATTGCCCCACAGCCGGCTTCTTGCCGAACTCACGCCCCGTATCTTCCGGATTTTGTCCAGGTAACTGACGGGGATAAGATCGCGGCGGCCGGCAACGGATCGCTGGACGATCATGTCCGGCGTGTTCTTCAAACTGATGGTCCCTTCTCTTTTTATGGCATGGGTAAAAAAGACGACCGAGGCCAGCATGAAGACAACGAGAGTATACACGAAGAGTAAAGAAGCGTTCCTGCCTTTCCTCCTGGACAGGGAAGAGAGCGTAAAGTCGAGGATATACCGATGGCGTTCAATTGATTTTCCCATAAGACCTTTTCAGCATTTCCGGCGGCATTAGCAGGGAGCCCGACGGAAAATGCTCCAGGCAAAAGGGGCAGTCCTGAAACGGTGTATCTAAATCCGCCCGGGTTAAATGTCTTGTGTAGCTCGCATCGGTAAAAAGGCAAAGATCGCTAAGTCCCAGTTGAGCGACCAATTCGCTGTTTGCCTTAAGAATCGGCCCCGCGTGGATCTTTTGGTAGAAGGCGTGGGCAAGCAGAAAAAGCAAAAGCACTACATTGCCCGCAAGGTACAGAAGAAACCAATTGGATTTTCTCATAAAACTAATTCAGTGTTTTTACAAAAGCAAACGTCACATTCTTGAATTTCATCAAGGTCTTTCCATTGTGATCATTCATAAACGCTTTGGCATCGGCCTCGTTCTCAAAAGGGATCAACTCCCGGCCCATGGGGCCGTTAATATCGCTCCCTGCGACATAGGTAGCCCTATATGCATCGATGGGCTTCAGCGTGTAGTAATCTTTTACGTAAATAGCTGCTATATCGGATTGCTGCTTAGACGGGCTATATTTCTTGATGTCGAAGTAGTACGTAAACATATCCTTGGGACCGTCAAAAAAAACAGAGGTCCCATCCTTAAATGCGATGGTCGCAAGAAAGTTCGGGTACCTGGCCACAAACATCCCGCAAACCGGGCACCTGTCCTTTGGCGACGGCGTGGCGGGGGTGATGTCGCCTCCCCGGGCCGGCGAGACCGAAAGCAGACCGAATATCAGCACTAAAACCAGAAAATACTTCATCGATTTCCCCCGATCCTATTGGCACCGATTCCTTGCCGGACGTGAATTTCACTTTTTTCTCAGAAAAATTTCCTGGCTTTCAAACCTCAGGCTCATGCTTCCCATCAGCGATGGAACCTTAAGGCCGGTATGATTCAAAATCAAGAATATTCAACGCGATTCCATGCTTGACTCGGAGAATACGGACCGAAATTCAGTCGGGTCGGGTGGTCCAATTCCTGTAAAACCATGATCGATTTTCTCTCAACAGATGCAGGCAAGGCCAATCTTCACTTTCGGATAGAAGTCAATATTGGCGGGTTGGCTTCGGGAAAAAGTCAACAGTCGCTTACCGCGGTCGTTTGATGGAGAGGCACAGGGGGGGCGGGGGGGGATCTGCACTGCGTAGAAGAAGTTGATGCAGCCCAAAAATAGATCGCGTTCAGGGAAGCACCCTGGCCCGTATTATTCATGAACTCGGGTGCAGCGCGTAAATTCCAATAGGGGCAGTGCTGCGGGCTTCAGCGCACTGGGGGCTCCAAACACACTGTCGATCGAAGTTGAGGGAAAATATGAGGCCAATGTATTTTTTGTACACGGATTTCTCCGCCATCGCCCTGACACTTGTGAATAATGCGGGCTAGCCCGAATTCTCCGATTTCACGTCCACATTCTCCCGAAGGCGATTTTGACGAAGGAATTGTTTTTTGGGAAGGTGCGGTTTCCCGACCGCTTGCGTATCAAATCTCTACGCCCTAAAATCTCTCTTTCCTTTTTCCTGCTCTTGTATCAGAAAAGTTTACACAATTGGGAAAGCAGAATAACCCTTTGATAGGTTTATATTATTTTCATTTTTCAGTGCTTATTGTCATCAGGGCCGTCTGAAAAGCTTACAAAAAAAGATCGTATATTGTTTTTTCGCTTTCTTCTAAGTTGGCGTAATTAAAGAATATTATTATGAACGCCGTGTCTGGTATGGAGTTTGCTTGGATATGCATATCGGTCTTGATGGCTCTGGTTTCACCGCAATTTGCGTTCAAGCTGTTGAGGTGCAGCATCTTATGAGCTTCAGACTTCAAGCACCTCCAGAAGCTATGCTGCCTTAACATCCGGTTTTCAAACGATCCTGAACGCAAATTGATATTACTTCACTCTTAGATAAAGATATACACAGCTGTGTATTCGACTACACTCTTTTTAACACAAAGTATGCATGCGGGAAGTAAGCATGACATGAAAAACGAGAAAGGAGGCGAGAAAATGAGAAAAATCGTTTTGCTAATTCTTTGTCTTGCACTATGAGAAAGGAGGCAAGAAAATGAGAAAAATCATTTTGCTAATTCTTTGTTTGGGTGTGTTGAGTTGGCCTTTAACCGCAGTAGCATCTACCAGCGCGGAAAAACAGAAGGGCATTGACGCGGGACTGGCCTATCTGGCAAATACGCAAAATGCCAATGGATCCTGGAGCTATGGTGGTTATGAGCCTGCCGCCACAGCAGCGGCATTGCTTTCCTTTGTCGATCAGAGATATAAACCATTGGGCTGGGATGGCGCAGATTACAATGCAGTCGTTACCAACGCTACCAACTACCTTTTGAGCCAGGCGTCGACCCTAAACATCTCCACTCCCAACTGGTGGGGGTTCTCCGGCACAGCCAACTCAGGGGTCGGGATAAGATGGTACAACAGTGGTGAAGAAACCTACGGAAGCGGACTGGCGATTCCGGCCCTTTCTCGCTTGGTTTCCAATCCTTATGGGGGCACACCGCTTGTAAGTCCTACCACAGTCATTTCCTCGCCCAACGCAGCGGTAAATGGGAAGACCTACTCCCAGGTGATTCAGCAGGCTGTCGACTCCTTCACCTGGTCCCAAACGGGACCCGCATATGGCGACAGGTATGGCGGGTGGCGCTATTTTGCAGGTCAAAACGACTCCGATATGTCTACTACCCAGTGGCCGGTCATCGACTATTTGTTTGCCAAGCAAGTGCCGGGCGTATCGGTTCCCGGCGCCGGTTCTAATACTGCCACCGCCCTACAGGCATGGCTTACCGCCGATCAGTATACCAGTGGAATCAATGCAGGCGGGGTTGATTATCAGCCAGGGGCCGGCATTGTCAACGCTACACATGCTGGCGCCTTCCTTTTGTCAAATTACTTTGCCGGCGGAGGCGGCGTTCCCGCTGCCGCTCTGGCATGGCTGAACGCTCATTGGACAGAAATTGCAAGCGGCACCTGGTATGGCAACATAGGAAACCCCTACGCGATGTGGGCCGTCTATAAGGGTCTCGAAACCATTTACGGAACAACTGGCGCAGGTCCAATTACAAATCTTGACCCCCAAACCACTCTCATTGACCCCGGCGCCACCTGGAATTGGTGGGAAGATTACTGCCAATACCTAGTTGGAAGTCAGAACGCGGATGGCTCCTGGACCGGTTATGCCTATTGGACTGGTCCGTTGGCAACTGCTTGGGACATCAACATCCTGAACGCAACGGCGACTGCCCCTCCGGGAGTTCCCGAGCCCTGCACTCTGCTCCTTTTGGGCTTCGGGCTTGCGGGATTGGCCGTATTCAGGAAGAGGCGAAGGCTGACCTGAGGCCGGTATGAAGATTCAGGCGTTCATTAGTTCAATGGCCCGATAGACAATTGCTGAATAACAAGCGACATAAGGCAGAGTTGCGATATGACTCTGCCTTTTTTACGGAACTCTTCGATGCCCTGGTCGTTTCATTGGCGCCGCCTTTTTGGACGCCCCCTTCCGCTGCCAGCTGTCCTCCCTGGCTCGGGGTCACCCTTGAGTGCGCCAGGCGAAGACTGGGAAAGTGGAAAGAGATTGCATAGATCTCGGAAACTTTTCATTGGAACCCGACGGGTAGCCTGTCCCGTCCGGCAAGTGTGCCGACAGCCGGAACCGAGTGTTGCATGGCAGCTGGGCAACCCCTGGCATAAAGCATACACAGGGAGTGTGCAGGCCGTGTGATTGAGCCCCGAACGTGACGCTTTGTGGGAGCCGACGTTGTTCGAGGTGCGGAAGGCAACATCGCGGCGCATGGCGGCATTCGCGTTGCGATCCCACCGGGGTCTAAGAGCAGGGCATGCATGCAGTGGGGTTCCCCAGGAACCTGGGAGGCCCTGTCATCTCGGCCCGGAAATCCGGGGTGGCGGAGCCGGTGATCTTCATCCGGCCATGCCTGGCTGCGCCTGGCCGGGCATAGGAGCGAACAATCAGGCGCTCAGCGGTAATCCGAGGGCGAAGGAAACGAAGGTCTCGGAGATGGATGCCAGGGAGTCGGAGCGCTCTATAATACCGTGGAAACGGGGGAACCTGTCCCAAGGGACCCCGGGGAGGGACGGAAGAGCCGTATCATGGAACTCTTGGAGGGAAAGATGGAGGGAATATCGAGTCCCACAACCGTCTCAACGAAACTGCAAAAGGTGGCAAAACTGGCCAGAGAGGCTCCGGGGATGGTAATCACGTCCCGTAGCCATCACATCGACATCGACTTTCTTCTTGAAGCATATCGTCTCACCAACAAGGCCGATAGGGGATCCCGACCTTCGAGGATAAAGTACTCCAGAGGGCTGTTACCATGCTGCTGGAGGCGGTCTACGAGCAGGACTTTCTGAACTGTTCCTATGGATTCCGGCCCGGCCGGTCGGCTCATCAGGCGTCGAAATAGATATTCAAAAATATTTCGATATAATAGGGCACAGCCATCTGAGGAGTTTTCTCAACCAACGGGTGCGTGACGGAGTGATCCGTCGAGCCATAGATAAATGGCTCAAGGCTGGAGTGATGGAAGAAGGAGTCGTATGGAATCCTGAAACCGGTAGTCCTCAAGGTGGAGTGGTGACTCCATGAACGCAAAAGATAACTTCGAATTCAGCAGGACAATTCCATACCGGGCAAAAAATAATGCTAGCCCAAGTTTAACAAGCATGAAAAAATGAAAAGCAATACCAATGAGTTAGGCCTTAAAGAATCTGCCAGTGGCACTACATCGTAATCATTTATCAAACAACCATTTTTCGCACCCCTCCT
>JAKAJS010000265.1 GCA_021813685.1 Deltaproteobacteria bacterium
GAGCCCGTACCCGAGGAAATCGCCGAAAAGATGGAGTTTCCGGTCGATAAGGTGCGCAAGGTTTTGAAAATAGCCAAGGAGCCCATAAGCCTGGAGACGCCGATAGGCGAAGAGGAAGACAGTCATCTGGGAGACTTTATAGAGGATAAACGCGTGGCCTCGCCGGTCGATGCGGTCATAAACCTCAACTTGAGCGAGCAGACCCGAAAGGCCCTGGCCACCCTTACCCCCAGAGAGGAAAAAGTCCTGCGCATGCGCTTCGGCATCGGTGAAAAGGCCGACCACACGCTCGAAGAAGTCGGCCAGGATTTTACGGTCACCCGGGAGCGCATCCGGCAGATTGAAGCCAAGGCCCTGCGCAAGCTCCGCCATCCCAGCCGGCGCAAGGAACTCAAGAGTTTCATAGAAACCTAGCGGAGGCTACGTTTTGCTTGACAGCTCCACGTTTTCGAAATTATATTAACTGGTCGGTCGTTATAGTTCGGGCCCATAGCTCAGTTTGGTAGAGCATCCGGCTCATAACCGGCAGGTCCCTGGTTCGAGGCCAGGTGGGCCCACCACAGGTTATCCCGAATGGCAACTGGCATCAGACGGATCACTCAGGAGAGGGGGTACTCCTTTTTGGGAGGATTTGTCGACGACAGGAAAAAACCCTGGGTCGCAAGAGCGGTGAACCAGGGTCGAGATAAGAAAAAATGAAAAAGAGGGGTGCTCCGGCCGGAGCACCCCTCTTCATTTATCTTGGAGTGCTTAGGGTGGTCCGGATAAAGCATATTCTGGAGTGGATCGATTCGTGGGCGCCTTTCCGCTTCGCCGAGTCCTGGGACAACTGTGGCCTGCAGGTGGGTGAGCCCGAATCTGCGGTTTCCCGGCTCCTTGTGGCTCTCGACCCCTTGTCTTCGGTGTTGACCGAGGCCGGGACTCTAGGGTGTCAGTGTGTCGTGACCCACCATCCCCTGCTTCTGCGTCCCGTAAACTCCATACGTACCGATTCCTTTCCCGGATCGATCGTGGGGCTCGCGCTGCGGTCCGGCATAAACATTATCGCGGCGCACACCAACCTCGACGCGGCCCGCAGCGGCACAAACGCCCAACTCGTGGAGATGCTCGACCTCGAGGTGACGGGGCCGCTGGAGGCCGAGTCCTCCTTTCTGGAAGACTCCAGGTACTGGGGGATGGGGCTTGTTGGGCTTTTGCGAAAAGAGACCACCGCGTGCTCGCTTGCCGCTTTTCTCGGGACTGCTCTGGGGGGAGCTTCCGTGCGCATTGCGGGCGATCGGGAAAAAACGGTGCGAAGGGTCGCCGTATGCTCCGGAAGCGGGGGAAGTCTGCTTGAAAGAGTGGTTGCCTCGGGTGCAGAGGCGTATATCACGGGGGATTTGAAATATCACGACGCCCGGTTTGCCGAAGAATCGGGTCTCGTGGTCATTGATATAGGCCATTTTGCCTCGGAGAGGCCTGTTTTGGGGCCTTTGAGCGATTTTTTGCGCTCCCGTGCCCAGTCCGAAGCAAAAGACCTCGAAGTTTTTGTCTCCACCTCGGAGACTGATCCGCTCGGCTGTGTTGCCTGACCGGATGGACTAATAATATGAACGGCTTGTGAACTGACGTTGTCGGGAGGGATTGAATTGCTTGACCAACTCAAGTGTCTGATCGAGTATCAGAAGATCGAAGACAAAAGAAACCAGTTGATTCGCAGCTACGAGGAAGGCCCGCGCCGCATCGCCGAATTGGAAAAAGAATTCGACTATTTCGAAGGGCAGTTTCTTGCCAAAAAAGACGAGTGGGACAATGCGAAAAAAGCCCACCGCGAGATCGAGCAGCAGATGGAGGAGTTGCGGGCTCGTGTGGGGCGTCAGAAAACGCGGCTAAACGAAGTGAAGACCAACAAGGAGTACCAGGCGATCCTCAAGGAGATCGAGGAAACCAAAAAGGATGTCTCCCAAAATGAGGAGAGCGCCCTGGAACTTATGGATAAAATCGAGCTGCTCGCAAAAGAGGTCGCAGAACTGGAAAAAGATCTGAGTGAGAGGCGCAGCGTTGTCGAGGAGCAACGGGCCGTTTTGCGGCAGGAGGGCGGTGATTTGAAGGCCCGGCTTGATCGTCTGGAGTCCATTCGCCAGATGGTGCGCGAGCGCGTAAAGCCCGATCTTTTGAAAAAAACCGATTTTCTTTTCACCAAACAGGCGGGAATCGCCGTCTCGGCCGTGGAAAACGGTGTTTGCAACGTTTGCCACATGAACATTCCTCCACAAAAATTCATAGAACTCCAGCGTGACGAAGACATCATGCAGTGCCCTCACTGCCACCGGTTCCTCTACTGGGCCGGGCATGAAGGATATTGCGTCACAGTGGAAGATATCGACAGCATTTGACCCGCAGGGCGCTTGGTGGGGAAAAGGTTTTGAAACAATCGTGAGGTGGTAAGAATGGCAGTCTACGGAATGAAGGTTTTTGCGGGCAACAGCAATCCCGCGCTGGTGAAAAACATTTGTGAAATCCTGGAGATCCCTCTTGGCAAATCGTTTGCCGGCAAATTCAGCGACGGGGAAATCAGGATGGAAATCGGCGAAAATGTACGAGGCGCCGATGTCTTTGTCATTCAAACGGGCGCGGCTCCGGTTAACGATAATCTGATGGAACTGCTGGTGATGATCGATGCGTGCAAACGCTCCTCGGCCCACCGTGTCACGGCCGTTATGCCCTATTACTGTTACGCGCGTCAGGACAGAAAGAATAAGCCCAGGGTCCCGATCACGGCTCGCTTGGTCGCCGATCTCATCACCCGTGTCGGCGCCGACCGCATCGTCACCATGGACCTTCACGCCGGGCAGATTCAGGGTTTTTTCAACGTCCCGGTCGATAATCTATATGCCTCCTCCATTTTGTTCCCCTACATCAAGGAGCATTTTCACGAGGATCTGGTGATCGTGTCCCCCGATGCCGGGGGCGTGCCCCGCGCACGGGCCTATGCGAAGATGTTAAAATCCGGACTGGCAATGATCGACAAGCGCCGCACCGACCCCAACAAGGCCGAAGCCTTGAACATCATCGGCGAGGTGGATGGCAAGACCGCCGTCATTTTGGACGATATGGTCGATACGGCCGGAACGCTCGTGGAGGCGACCAATACCCTGCTGGACAGAGGCGCCAAGGAAGTGTTCGCCGCCGCAACGCACGCGGTGCTCTCCGGGCCGGCGGTCGAGCGCATCCAGAACAGCGCTCTGAAAAATCTTATCGTTACCGACACCCTGCCGCTAAAGGAAGGGATCTGCAACGGCAAGATCCGGTGCGTATCGTCTGCGAGGCTTTTCGCGCAGGCCATTCGCAATATCCACAACGAAGACTCGATCAGCACGCTTTTCGAGATTTTGCACTGATCGGTCAGTCCTGCGTATGCGGTTCCCGAACCGCCGGGGAGGGGGGGCGGGAACCGATCTTGAGGTTGCCTGATGAACGAGACGGAGGGCGGCAAACAGCGGTGTCCCCAATGCGGAGCGGTGGTGCGGTTGTACCGAAACCCGCTTTTGACCGTGGATGTACTCATTGAGATGCCCGGGGAGGGGATCGTTCTGATCGAGCGCAAAAACCCGCCCCTGGGCTGGGCCATCCCGGGCGGTTTCGTCGATTACGGGGAAAGCCTCGAGGCGGCGGCGATCCGGGAGGCCGGAGAAGAAACGGGATTGGAGCTGGAGGAGCTCAGGCAGTTTCACTCCTATTCCGATCCCCAGAGAGACCCGAGGGGGCACACGGTGAGCGTTGTGTTTTCGGCCCGTGGGAAAGGCGTTCCGAAAGCGGGGGACGATGCGAGAAATCTCAAGATTTTCCCCCTCCACAAGCTGCCTGAAAAGCTCGCGTTCGATCATGCCGTGATCCTTTCGGATTATCTTGAAAGACGCCGGAAGCGGGAAGCGTGAAACGGGAGCGGGAAGCAGGAAGCAGGAAGAAAAACGTCCGGTCCCGTCCTTTTCTTAGCGTGCGCCTTTTTCTTCGCGTCTTCGTGGCTTCGCGTAGAAAGATTTTTCGAGAATCGCTCAAGAAGGACCTGGAAATTTTGGGAATGATTCGTAAGGCCAGAATAACGGATGTAGTCGAGATTCATAAAATATTGCAGGACTTTGCGGCGGAGGGGACTCTTCTGCCCCGCGCTCTTAGCGAGCTCTACTCGACCCTGCGGGACCTGGTGGTCTTTGAAGACGAAACGGGCCGGGTGGTGGGGTGCTGCGGCCTTCATATTTTCTGGGAAGATCTGGCGGAGATTCGCTCCCTGGCCGTTCTCAAGACGCATCAGCGGCGCGGCATAGGGCGGCTTCTGGTGGAGTCGTGCCTGTCGGAGGCGAAATCTCTGGGTATTTTGAAACTCTTTACTCTTACCTACCAAGTGGAGTTTTTCGGACATCTGGGGTTTCGTTCGGTCGATAAGAACATGTTTCCTCAAAAAGTGTGGGCCGACTGTGTGCACTGCCCCAAGTTCCCCAACTGTGACGAATCGGCGCTTCTGTTGGATATTGCCTGAAAATATGGTAGTCTGCGCCAACGTCCTTGACCGGTCCGTTCCGGGGAGGACGAACGGTGGCAGCAAATGGCCGACCTGATTATAATAAACCGGAGGCACGTCCGGCGTGCCTCTCGTTTTTTGATTCCGATTATCGCCGTGCGTTTCGGAGGGGAATCCTTAGATGGAAATAGTGGAAGTTCTTAAAAAAATATTCGGAAGCCAGAACGAGCGCACTCTGAAAAGGCTCCAGCCGATTGTAGAAGAAATCAACTCGTTTGAGCCGCAGATTCAAAAGCTTAGCGACGAGGAACTGAGGGCGAAGACCGGTGAGTTCCGCCAGCGCCTGGAAAACGGGCAGGAGCTCGACGATATTCTTCCGGAGGCCTTTGCGGTGGCGCGGGAGGGCTCGGTTCGCGCCTTGGGGATGCGTCCTTTCGATGTCCAGTTGATAGGGGGCATCGTATTGCACCAGGGAAAAATCGCCGAGATGAAAACGGGCGAAGGCAAGACCCTGGTGGCCACAATGCCCATTTACCTCAACGCGCTTAGCGGCAAGGGGGTTCACCTGGTAACGGTCAACGACTACCTTGCCAAACGCGACAGCGAATGGATGGGGAAACTGTACAAGTTTCTCGGCCTGAGCGTCGGGTGCATCGTGCATGGGCTGGACGATCACGAAAGGCAGGAGGCCTACGGCGCAGACATAACCTATGGGACCAATAACGAGTTCGGCTTCGATTATCTGCGCGACAACATGAAGTTCCGCAAGGAGGAACTGGTCCAGCGCGATCTGCACTACGCGATCGTTGACGAAGTGGACAGTATTCTCATTGACGAGGCGCGAACGCCGCTCATCATATCCGGGCCGGCCGAAAAATCGACCGAGCTCTACTACCGGGTAAACCGGATCATTCCGCCTCTTCGCGAAGAGGAACACTACACCAAGGAAGAAAAGAGCCGCACGGTTTCGCTCACCGAGGAGGGCGTTCTCCGGGTGGAGAAGCTGCTCGGGGTCGAAAATCTCTACGATCCCGCGAATATGACCATAAACCACCACGTGCAGCAGGCGCTTAAGGCCCACGTTCTCTTTAAGCGCGATGTCGACTATATCGTAAAAGACGGCGAGGTGGTCATAGTCGATGAGTTCACGGGGCGCCTCATGCCCGGCAGGAGGTACAGCGAAGGGCTTCACCAGGCGCTGGAGGCCAAGGAGGGGGTAAAGGTCGAAAATGAAAACCAGACCCTGGCTTCCATTACCTTCCAAAACTACTTCCGCATGTACAATAAGCTTGCCGGCATGACGGGAACTGCGGAGACCGAAGCTGCCGAATTTGCCAAGATTTACAAATTGGACGTCGTGGTGGTTCCCACGCACATGAAGATGATCCGCAAGGACAACCCCGATTGCATCTACCGCACCGAATCGGAGAAGTTCAAGGCTGTAGCCAGGGAGATCAAGGAACTGTACCAGGCCAAAAGACCGGTGCTGGTGGGAACGATCAGCATTTCGAAGTCGGAAAAATTGAGTGAAATGCTCAAACGCTCCGGAGTTCCGCACCAGGTGTTAAACGCCAAGCAGCACGAAAAGGAGGCCGAGATCGTTGCCCAGGCCGGTCAGCCCGGTACGGTCACCATCTCGACGAACATGGCCGGCCGCGGGACGGACATCGTACTTGGGCCGGGGGTTGTGGAGATGGGGGGGCTGCATATCATCGGTACCGAGCGTCACGAGTCCCGGCGCATAGATAACCAGCTGAGAGGCCGCGCCGGACGCCAGGGCGACCCCGGGTCCTCACGGTTTTACCTCTCCCTTGAAGACGACCTGATGCGCATTTTTGCCGCCGACCGGCTTTCGGGTCTCATGCAGCGGATCGGCATGGCCGAAGATGAACCCATCGAGCACGGTCTTATCAGCAAGGCGATCGAAAATGCCCAGAGCCGCGTGGAAGATCACAACTTCAGCATCCGCAAAAACATCATCGAATACGACGATGTGATGAACCAGCAGCGCGAGATCATTTACCGGCAAAGGCGCGAGGCGCTTCAGGGCGATAACCTCAGGCCCGAAATATTCGATATGATCGAAGATGCTCTCGATGCGATTGTCGAGGCCAATACGGCGGAGAAGACCTACGCCGAAGACTGGAATCTCGATGCAATCAAAAACGAGATGACGCGTATATTCGGCGTGCAGCCCGATCTTACCCCCGAGGCGCTGGGGGACATGAACCCCGAGGAACTGAGGCAGTATCTTTTCGAGTTGGTCGAGAAGCGCTATGAAGAAAGGGAGAGCGAATTCAGCGAACCGATCATGCGCGACCTCGAAAACTTCATTCTTCTGCAGACCGTGGACACGCTGTGGAAGGATCACCTGCTCAACATGGACTATCTCAAGGAGGGCATCGGCCTTCGCGGCTACGGGCAGCAGGACCCGGTCGTGGCCTACAAGCGGGAAGGCCACGCGATGTTCCAGGAGATGATTGAGCGTATCAAGGAAGAAACGCTCCAGAAGCTCTATCACATCCAGATTCAACGCGAGGACCAGTTGCAGGAGATGCGGGCCGAACAGGAAGACCAGCCCATGTATTTCGGGCCCCCCGAAGAACCCGCCAAACAGCAGGCCGTTAGAAAAAATGCAAAGGTTGGAAGAAATGACCCATGTCCCTGCGGAAGCGGAAAAAAATACAAGAAGTGTCATGGTAAATAGGGGGCCGTTCGAGATTCCGGGGTTTGTGGCCGGGGCGGCCGAATCGGGCATGCGCTACAGCGGAAGGCCCGACCTTGCGCTCATCTGCTGCGAGGACCCGGGTGGGTGTGCGGCCGCCGGGGTGTTTACGAGGAACCGCTTCTGCGCTGCTCCCGTGGAACTGTGCCGCGAGCGTCTCGAAGGTGGAAAGGCGAGGGCCGTTCTTGCCAACGCCGGGATTGCCAACGCATGCACGGGCGAAGAGGGAAAAATCCGGGCAGCGCAAATGGCCCGACTCGCCGCCGAAGGGCTGGGATCTCCTGAGGATTCGGTGCTCGTTTGCTCCACCGGTGTAATCGGACGGCAGTTGGAGGTAGCTCCCGTTGCCGGCATCATGCCGCGGCTTATCGGATCACTTCGGCCTGACGGATGGCAGGATGCGGCACGGGCCATCATGACGACGGATACGGTCGAGAAGATGGCGAGTGTGCGCATCGAACTGGAACCGGGCAAAACGGTGACGGTGGGCGGCATAGCCAAAGGCTCCGGGATGATAGCCCCGGACATGGCGACTCTTCTCGTGTTCGTCTGCACGGACGCAGCGGTGACCCCCGAGGTTCTGCAGCACTGGACCAGCGCCGGGGTGGAAGATTCTTTCAACTGCATAACGGTAGACGGGGACACGAGCACAAACGATTCGCTCATCGTCTTTGCCGGCGGGGCAGCCGGAAACAGCCCTCTCACCGATACGACCAGTGAGCAGAGCCTGGCTTTCGGCGATGCGCTCCGATCGGTTCTGCGCGACCTGGCGATTCAGGCCGTAATGGACGGTGAAGGGGCGACCAAACTGATCGAAATCGAGGTAAGCGGCGCGGCCGACCGCCAAAGCGCCCGGCAGGTCGCCTTCACCGTTGCGAATTCACCCCTGGTAAAGACCGCCTTTTTCGGCGCGGACGCAAACTGGGGAAGAATCGTCTGTGCGGCGGGAAGGTCCGGTGTGCCCCTTGCTCCCGAGCGCGTAAGCCTTTTTTTTGCAGACCTTTGCGTCTTCCAAAACGGCGTCCCGATCGGTGGAGAGAAGGTCGAAGAGGAGGCCTCCCGCATCTTCGCTCAAAAAGAAATTCACCTCCGCCTGGATCTTGGCGAGGGAAACAGCTCCTTTACCGCCTGGACCTGCGATCTTTCCTTTGACTACATCAAGATAAACGCTTCCTACAGAACGTAAGGGGGGCGACCACCAACTCTGCAATTTGTAAACACTGATTGCATGAGGATAAACGGCCGACCATGCGATGCATGACATCTCCCCCGATGAGTTGCGCCGGGTTTAAGGATTGCACTGCGGCTGAAGGTTGTTTAAACTATGAAAAAGTTGCAACAAAAACAACCTTAGCGAGGTAGTCCCGTGACGACGATGGGAGTGAAACTTGACGAAGAAACCTGCGCACGCTTGAAATCCCTTGGGGCCATCAAGCGACGCTCTGCACACTGGCTTATGAAAGAGGCCATTCTGGAATATCTCGACAAGCAGGAAGCGATCGAGGCCCGCAACCGAGACGCTGACGAAGCATGGCGGGAATATCAGTCCACAGGTCAATTTGTCAGCAATGATGCGATGACGGCATGGTTCGATGCATGGGGAACGGATAGTGAAGGTCCACCCCCGGAGAATGAATGCCTACCCTGATATGGTCTCCAGCTTCCCGCGACGATGTTGTCCGCTTGCGACAATTCCTCGCTCGCCATAATCCGGAGGCGGCCAGCCGGGCCGCCGAGAGCCTGAAGAAGGCCGCAAATCTTCTGCTCGCTCATCCTGGAGCCGGGAAAAGGCTTGAGGGGCGGCAGGACCGCGAGCTTTTTGTTCCCTTCGGGAAGCGCGGCTATATCATGCGCTACCGGTTGGATGGCGATCTCATCATTATCCTACGGATATGGCACGGCCTTGAGGATAGAGGCTAGTACCCCTCCCTGGTGCCGCTGTACCCGAACCCCTTCGCGCCCGCCACTTCATTATCCCGGGTTTCCGGATGGACACGAGCCAATGTCCATCTGGAGACCCGGGGACGTGACAGGTGATTCGAACCCAAGTCCCCCTTTGAAAAAGGGGGGAATCTGCTACTTGGCTATTTCTAATAATGTACAGTAAAATACCGTATGCCAAAATTTTGCCATAGGAGGGTATTTTGTCGGCTGCTGCCCGATTTGATGTGAAGATGGATGCGGAAGAAAAGGATATTGTTTCTCGCGCTGCTGCCTTAATGGGCACCACGATGGCCGCATTCGTGCGCATGGCGGCTAAAGAGAAAGCACGCGAGCTGTTGGACCGAGAATCCCGCATCACGATGACGGCACAGGATTTCCATGAACTCACGACGGCGCTCGACGCAGGGTGGAAGACCTTTTCAGGATTGAAAGGGAAACCGCATCGCATCCCGTGATCTTCGCTGAACGGGTTGACGCGCCGAGAACAAGGTTGTCAGTGGTTCGGGTCCGTAACGAACTCGTGGCCTATCCTCAGGATGGTCGCTGGATGCTTGGCGAAGGGTTCCTGGCAGCCGACGGCTTTTCTGAAAGAGCCGAGCAAACGGTCCGGCTGTTCCACGATGAGCAGCAGCTGAAAAAGAGGATTCTTCTGCTCGGGCCTGCTCCATGGCAAGTCTCAGGGCCACTGCCGTGTTAGGCACATACCGTCCCGATTCCATGTCATAGACGGCTTGACGGCCAACTCCTACGCGATCAGCCAGCTCTTTCTGGGAAAATCCTTTGGCTGTGCGCATTTTCTTCACATTGCTGGTGATGCTGTCTTTCTGAGGGCTCACTTCCCGCCTGCTCTATTCAGAATGTCAAGTTCCACATTCTTGTTAACAAGTGCGCAAAAATGTCAGTCGTGAAGTAATGATTGACGTGTATACACATATTCTGTATCTTGCTGGTTGTCGCATCCGCGATGCTATTCTGCATCCGGAAAGAAGTCAACTTCATTAGCCTAAGTGAGTAGTGTAGCGCAAAGAGCTCGTGCGGCAAGCCTCCTGAAACTCACCGGCTTCAATAGCGCGTGCGATGTGATCGCAGCCGGATGTTACGTGTAAACACGACATAGCTCCATTCAGCCCGGGGATGAGCAACGAGAACCTGGACACTCATCCCTCTGACATGATGAAGGAAGTGGTTATGAAACGGATCAACATCGTTCTCCTGCTATGTTTCACTCTGTTTGTCACCTCTGCGGCTCATGCGGAAAAAATCACGGTGGCCGCCGCAGCCGATCTCAAATTTGCCATGCATGAAGTTGCCGCCGGCTTCAGGAATGACTATCCCGGAGAAGAAGTCGAAATCATCTACGGCTCTTCGGGCGCTGCGTATACCCAAATCCAGCAGGGTGCTCCCTACGATCTTTATTTTTCTGCCGATATCGCCTACCCTCAAGAGTTGATAAAGCGCGGCTTTGCCGCATCAACCAAGGTGACCCCCTATGCCCGTGGGCGTATCGTCCTGTGGAGCGCGACCAGGGATGCGTCCAAGATGACTCTGGCCAGCCTGACCGATCCCAAAATAACGCGTATTGCCGTGGCCAACCCTGAACACGCCCCTTACGGCAAGCGCGCCGAGGAAGCGCTGCGTGCGGCCAAGCTGTGGAACGCGGTTAAGTCGAAGATGGTCTACGGTGAAAACGTCACCCAAGCGGCCCAATTCGTTCAGACCGGCAACGCCCAGGTTGGCATCATCTCCCTTTCGTTGGCGGTCAGTCCGGAATTGTCGAGAAAAGGCGGATACTATCTGATTCCTGACAATTTGCACGAACCGCTGGAACAGGGGTTCATAATTCTCAAGCGCGCCGAGCACAATGCCCTGGCCCGACAGTTTGCCGACTATATGAACACTCCTGCGGCCCGTGCGATTATGACCAGGTACGGCTTCGTCCTTCCCTCCGAAAAGGTGGACAAATAGCCGATTAAAGACCCGCTTCTTTCAGTTTTGAAAGACTCTGAGAGTGACCCATGTGGCTTTCCGTAAGCGACGTCCAGGCCATCTGGCTGACCGTCCAATTGGCTACCATTGTTACATTGATCCTTCTCCTTGTTGGGACCCCCATCGCGTGGTGGCTCGCTCGCACCAGGAGCAGGTGGAAGGGGCCTCTCGGGGCAGTGGTGGCCCTGCCGCTCGTTCTGCCCCCCTCGGTCCTCGGTTTCTATCTACTGCTGGCCATGGGACCGAAAGGACCGGTGGGGCAGTTCACCAAGGCATTGGGCATCGGGCCGCTTCCCTTCACGTTTGAGGGATTAGTAGTTGCTTCGGTCTTCTATTCCTTGCCGTTCATGGTGCAGCCGCTCCAGAACGCGTTCGAGGCGATCGGGGACCGGCCGATGGAGGTGGCCGCCACTCTGAGGGCGAATCCTGCCGATGCTTTTTTCACCGTGGCCGTTCCGCTGGCCGTTCCCGGCTTTCTCACCGCCTCGATACTGACCTTCGCCCACACTGTGGGAGAGTTCGGCGTGGTCTTGATGATTGGCGGCAACATCCCGAGAGTGACTCGCGTGGCTTCCGTGCAGATTTACGATCATGTCGAGGCTTTGGAATACACCCAGGCGCACCATCTGTCCGGAGTCATGCTGATCTTTGCCTTTCTGGTTTTGATGGCGCTGTATGTCTGGCGGCCCAACCCCAAGAAAGGTGGTTGAGATGGGAAGCATTCTGGCGCGATTTTACCTGGCCTGGGTTGGTTTTTCCCTTGATGTGGATTTGAATCTGCCTGCGAGCGGCGTCACCGCCCTCTTTGGCCATTCCGGCTCGGGAAAAACGACTCTGCTGCGATGCGTCGCCGGTTTGGAGCGGGCGCGGGAGGGATATCTGCGGGTGAATGGCGATGTCTGGCAGGAGGGCAAGCATTTCCTGCCAACCTACAAACGGCCTCTGGGATATGTGTTTCAGGAAGCGAGCCTTTTCGATCATTTGTCGGTAATGAGCAATCTTCGCTATGGCATGAAACGGGCCAACGACACTCGCAAAGTGAGTCTAGACCAGGCTATCGAGCTTTTGGGCATCGCCCGTCTGCTTGACCGCAAACCCGATCGGCTCTCCGGGGGCGAGCGGCAACGGGTTGCCATCGCCAGGGCACTGGCTGTCAATCCCCGGCTGTTGCTCATGGATGAACCGCTGGCCGCCCTGGATCTCAAGCGCAAGCAGGAAATACTGCCCTATTTGGAGCGGTTGCACGATGAACTGAAGGTCCCGATCATTTATGTCAGCCATTCCCCTGACGAGGTGGTCCGGCTCGCCGATTATCTCGTTGCTATGGAGGACGGTCGAGTCCTGGTGCAGGGGGCGCCAGGTCGGCTCGTCACTCAAGCC